>JAHJSX010000085.1 GCA_018830205.1 archaeon
ATTTGAGCACAAGGGAAAAAAATTTGCAGTGTACCACGGGACCCTGGAATCGGTTACCGATTCACTTGTGCAAAGCAAGAAATACGACATCGTAATAAGGGGCCACAACCACCTGCCACAGATTGAAGATGTGGGCGGCGTTCTTCTTATTAATCCTGGAGAACTTTGCGGGTATTCGCACGGCAAAAGAACACTGTGCCTTCTGGATGTAGATAAAATGCAGGCGGAAATAAAGGAGTTCTAGAAATCATCCATTGTATGCACTTATGTCTACGGGGCTCCCGGTTTCAATACCATGGGCGTCTGCAAACCCTGAAGGAACTTCAAGTACGTACATAGCAGGATATTCAGGCAGGTAATTTCTACAGTAGTCAGTGCACGGTGCTGCTGTTTGGGCGTCAACAACCCTGAAGTCGCTGTTAATCCATATGATGTCAATAGGGAAGTCCACGTTTTTCATCCAGACTGGATATCTATCCTCTTCATTGAACACAAAGAGCATTCCCTCCCCGCTTCTAAGTCCATCCCGGTACATGAGCCCCCTCTGGCGTTCATGTTTGGTCACTGCCAACTCTGCTGTTACGGTTGTACCGTCCTTTAAACCGATTTCAATTGTCGGCAGACTGCTGTAGCCCCAGGTCGTTGCCACAAAACAGAAGAAGACAATAAAAGTTGAAAGAGTTACCCATTTTAACATATGGAATGTTTTGATTTTCAAGCATATAAAAATTACTTCCCAAAACGCCTTTTTCTCTCTTGAAACGTCCTTATCGCTCGCAGGAAATCAATCTTTCTGAAACCGGGCCAGTAGGATTCGCAGAAATAAAGCTCGGAGTACGCGCTCTGCCAGAGCAGGAAGCCTGATATGCGCTCTTCACCAGATGTCCTGATTATAAGGTCAGGGTCCGGCAGTCCGTTTGTATATAGGTTCTCGCTTATAGTGGATTCAGTAATAGCTTCAAGTTCGATTTTTCCGCTTTTGACATCGCCTGCAATCTTCTTCAGGGCATCGAGGACTTCAGCCCTCCCGCCATATGCCATCGCAAGGTTGAACTGCAAAACATCATAATCCTTTGTCACTTCTTCTGCGTGCTTTATGGCCTCCCGCACCCTATCAGGAAATCTTTCAATCTTGCCGATTGCCTTGACTTTGACACGGTTTTTATGGATTCTTTTGTCGCGCGCAATCTTACCAAAGTACTCCTCAAAAATGTCGAAAAGTTTTTCCAGCTCCTCTTTTGGGCGCGAGAAATTTTCAGTGGAAAACGCGTAAACGGTTATGGTTTCAATGCCGACATCAATGCACCACTCAAGCACATCCTCCACCTTGTCAGCACCCATGCGGTGGCCCTCCCATGGCTTGAGCCCTAACCGCTCGGCAAGCCTGCGGTTCCCATCCATTATGATTGCGATGTGTTTTGGTATCCTGTGCTTCTTCACATCTCCTTCAAGCGACCATTCGTACAGCCGATACACCGGTTTTATAAGCGCGCCAATCATCCTAACTTCACCATTTGATTTTCCCGCTATTAAAAAGCTTCCTGATGCCCCTGCCCCGCTTATCCAAAACTTTTTTATTAAAATAAATCCTATTGATAAATGGTGAATTAATGGAAAAAGAAAAGGTAGGAAAGGTGTTTACTTATTTTTCCAAGGTTGGGGTTGCAGGCATTGAACTTACAGACGGTCCTCTTGCCATAGGAGATAAAATCTCGATTGAGGGGGCCACCACGAACCTTGAGCAGGACCTCGACAGCATGCAGATAGACAGGACCGAAGTCGCAAGTGCAAAGAAGGGCCAGCAGGTCGGCCTCAAGGTAAAAGACCGCGTGCGGCCAGGTGACGTGGTATACAAGATAATAGAGTGAGCGCTTCCCCAAACTTATTATAGAGAGAATATTTTAGATTGAAACAGGTGAGGATAAAGGTAAATCATTGCACCTGGACGAATGCCTAAAATTACCTGAAAATTTTACCCAATTCAAAATATATGTATGTATATTATAGTTACGGTATATCGTTTCATAGAGTAATAAATCCATATCTAACTTCTCTGGATACTCTTCCATGCGGTATTAAAATCAGGGGTTCAAATTTTACGTTTATTTTAGGGATTTTTGTAATCACAATGTTGGCTTTTTCACATTGTACTATAAATCATCTCTGGATTGATAATAATTATTTCCTTGTACCGGTATCTATTAGAGCTGGAACTTGGTATCTGGATGTGAAAGATAACACAGACCGGATTTGATTTTGGCAAGTTAACGGCGGAATAAAACCCCTCTATGTTAAAATTTCTTTTCACTAATCTTTGTATTTGTTACTATTATGTGTGGGATTGTATGAATAACGAGGATAAAGCCGAAATTGTAGTACTGAGGGGCCTAGGGTATACGCAAGAAGAAATAGCCAATAAAATCGGTGTTACAAAGGAGGCAGTGAGCTATCATCTTGGAAAATTTAAGGACCGGGCAAACGAAGTGGGCGTTAATAGAGCCTACTCGGAAATTATGCTGCTCGCAGGCCCAAACTTTGCATTGCAAAACGTGCTAAAAACGATATTTAGTCTAGAATGAGCGAGCCTGGCCCCAAGTCGAAAGTTGAGTTTTAAAAAAATAAAACATAATGGAGGAAAATAATATGACAACGAAGAATAACACAGCAGAAAAAAAAGAGGATACGAGGGAAAAGAGCTTAATCGAGAAATTGAACATAATGGAGGAAAATAATATGACAACGAAGAATAACACAGCAGAAAAAAAAGACGATATAATGGAAAAGAACTTTGTCGAGATGTGGGCGGACTGCTATGAAAACATGTCTAAGATGTGCAGGGCTTCTTACTTTAAAGCTTGCAACTCATATGCAGATGCTACGGAGAAAGCGGTGGAGATGGCAAGGAGCCAGGCCAAGCCGGAAGACTATATGGAGCGTTATAGCTCCTGGATGAAAACCAGCATGGAGATGTCCAAGGATTCCTATTCAAATATGATGGAAAATATGAAGGACATGGGCAAGATGGCATCGGAACTGGCCAAAAATTTGATGCCCTTTGATATGGACACGAGGTCATCCGATGTTTACATGAAGATGTGCGATACCTGGGCGTCTGCCATGGAAGACATGTCAGGGGAGATGCTAAAAACCTGCGCCACCCATGAGAAATCCATGAAGAAGATGACGAAAACATACACCGATACCTACCTGGCTTAAACCTTGGGTTATGGTGTTTATTCAAGGCTAAAAACTGGAGGAAAATAATATGACAACGAAGAATAACACAGCAGAAAAAAAAGAGACAGTGACGGAAAAGAGCCCCTATAAAAATTGGGCAAAAGGTTATGAGGAACTACAAAAGACCTGGCTGGATTCCTATCAGGCCCTTTACGGTCCATGGGTGGATGTAATGAAGGATCTGTCCTTGGAGATGGAAGAAATGGCGAAAGGGAACGTAACCCCGAAGGTCTACAAGAAGTTCTATGACCGCTGGGTGGAGACATATACAAAGACCTTTGGCAAGCTGCCGGAGCCAATCATGCCCACCACAGATATCTTGGAGCATATGCAAAAAGGGGCAAAGGACTCCACGGAACTTTATAATTCATGGATCCAGGAACTGGAGAAGATTTCAAAGGACACATCCAATGTCTTGAAGGGAGAAGCAGACCCCCTGGCGTTCAAGGAGCTGTATGGCCGCTGGACGAAGACCTATTACAAGATTTACAAAGATTCCCTTGGACTGCCTGCCATGGAGCCCATGAGAGAGGTCCTCAAGCATTTTACCGGGATGCCGGATTTGTATTCAGAGACCTTCAAGGGGTTCTCAAATATGTGGATTGACTCCTACATGAAACTCTATACCCCCTGGATGGAGGCCATTACAGAGATGTCGGCGAAGGTAGAGGAGATATCCAGAAAGACCTCAGGGCCTGAAGCCTACAAAGAGTTCTACGACCTGTGGACAAATACCTACAAAGAAACCCTTGAAAAATTCCCTGAGATGCCGTCCATCATCCCTACAAAAGAGCAGCTGCAGAATTTTTCAGAGAATTTCAATGGTTACCTGAAACTGTACAAGTCTTGGATCGAAACCCTGGAGACGATGTCAGAAAAGACGGATGAAATAGTCAAAACTGGCAAGGACCCGAAAGAATATAAAAAGTTCTTTGACCTTTGGGTTAAGACATATGAAACGGCATTTGACAATTTCTTTGCCACCCTTCCTATGCTTGGACCTATGAAAGAGATGTTCGGGCCTGTAAAGAAGACATCCAAGATGTACTCCGACACCTATCTGAATTTCTCGAAGATGTGGACCAACTCCTATTTGACGCTCTACAAAAAGGGAGAACCGGCTGAATGAACAAGGAATTCTTCGATCAATGGACGAAGACTCAGGAGGAAACCCTGGGCAGGTTTACCAAGGACCCCCTGCTTCTGGGTCCCACCAGAGAGACCTCTGAGAAGGTCCTCAAAAACATGAAAGCCTCCCTTAAATTCTATGGCACCTGGGCGAATTTCTGCCTGAAATTCCAGGGCCCCTCGACCACAGCCATGGAGGAATTGTACAACCAGACGGCTGATATGATGAAAGGGGAAGTAAGTCCCGGGGACGACTATAAGGAGTTCTACAAACGCTGGATAGAGACATACGAGAAGACCTTTGACGGGTTTTTGGGGTCAGAAGAGTTCTCCGCCGACCTCGCTGCCTTCGTTGGTGACTTCATGGATTTCAAGAAAGGCCATGAGGACCTCCTTGAGGATCAGTTGAAGAGGATGTCGATTCCAACAAAAGGCGATTTGGATGCAGCCTTTAAGGACATCTATATCCTGAAGAAAAAGGTCAAGGACATGGACTCCCTCAGAGAAAATGTGGATGGACTGTCTGCCGACATGGTTTCCACAAAGAATGACCTACAAAAGGCCAAAATGGAAATCGCCGCTGACTCCCTCAGGAAAAAGGTGGATGGACTGTCTGCCGACCTGGTTTCCACAAAGAATGACCTACAAAAGGCCAAAATGGAAATCGCCGCTTTGAAGAAAAAGATGGAAACGCCCTCAAAAAAGACCCGTCCTTCTAAAAAGTGATAGTAGATTATAAGGAGATTTTTCATGGAAGCAATTAGAGAGATAGACATCGGCACAACACCCCACGAGGTAGTCTATGAAGAGGACAAACTGAAACTCCTCCACTATCATCCTACCGTCAAAAAAACCCACCCGGTGCCGCTTTTGGTGGTTTACGCCCTGGTAAACCGGCAGTACATGCTGGACCTCCAGCCGGACCGGAGCATAATCAAAAAGTTGCTGGACGAGGGCTTTGACCTGTACATGATAGACTGGGGATACCCAACCCTCGGAGACAAGTTCCTGACCCTGGACGATTACGTCAACGGATACATCGACAACGTGGTGAACGTCGTCAAGAGGAGGTCAGGCACGGAAAAGATTACCCTCATGGGGGTCTGTCAGGGCGGGACCTTTTCCGTCATGTATTCTGCCCTTCACCCTGAGAATGTGAAGAACCTCATCACCCTGGTCACACCCATCGACTTCGATACCGATAAGGGGCTTCTCAATATCTGGTCAAGGAATCTTGATGTTGATAAGGTCGTCGATACTCTGGGCAACGTTCCAGGGGAATTTTTGAACACGATGTTCCTTTTGATGAACCCCGTCCGGCTTTTGATTGACAAATACGTCGGTTTTGCGGAGAAGATGGATGATGAGGAATTCGTCAAGAACTTCCTCCGGATGGAGAAGTGGATCTTCGACAGCCCGGACCAGGCGGGAGAGGCCTACAGGCAGTTCATCAAGGACTGCTATCAGAAAAACCTGTTGATAAAAAATGAAATGGAGATAGGAGGAAGGCTCATAGACCTGCGAAAAATCGACATGCCGGTCTTGAATGTCTATGCAGAATACGACCATCTAGTCCCTCCGGACTCAAGCAAGCCATTAACTGATGCAATATCTAGCAAAGACAAGGATATCCTGGCGATTCCATCCGGACATATTGGTATCTTTGTGGGGTCAAAATCCCAGAAGGTAGTGTGCCCGGAGATCGTGAAATGGTTGAAACCAAGATCGACAATTAAAAAGTAAAGGAGGCAGAAAAAGATGAGACTTGAAGACAAAGTTGCCATTATTACTGGCGCAGCCAGAGGAATCGGGAAGGAAACCGCCCTAATATTCGCCAGGGAGGGGGCGAAGGTGGTGGTGGCCGATGTAATCAGGGAAGCCGGCCAGGAGACCGTGGACGAGATAAAAGATATGGGGAAGGAGGCGTTTTTTGCACAGGTGGACGTATCCAACAGGGAAGACGTGGATGCCATGGTGAAAGAAACCTTGGAGAGATATGGTAAAATAGACATCCTGATCAACAACGCCGGGATAGTTAGAGACTCCACTTTATTGAAGATGACAGAGGAACAGTGGGACTTGGTGATCAATATCAACCTCAAAGGCGTTTTCAACTGCGCCCAGGCCGTGGCAAGGGTTATGGTAGAACAGGGAAACGGCGGATCTATCATAAACACCTCTTCCGCTGTGGGGATATACGGCAATTTCGGCCAGACCAACTACGCCGCCACAAAGGCGGGGGTAATCGGGTTCACAAAGGCCCTGGCAAAGGAAGTAGGAAGAAAGGGCATCAGGGTAAATGCAGTGGCCCCTGGATTCATCGATACCCCAATGTTAGAGAAGATCCCGGCCAACGTCATCGAGATGGTGAAGGAAAGGGTCCCTCTCCAAAGACTCGGCAGGGCTGATGAGGTCGCCAATATGTACCTGTATCTGGCCTCGGCCGACGCGGGTTATATCAATGGCGCTGTACTCAGCATTGACGGAGGACTAGTCATATGAGGGAGGTTGCCATCGTTGCTGCTGTCCGGACCCCTATCGGGATATTTGGGGGAAGCCTCAAGGATTTTGCCCCGGGCAGGCTCGGTGGGATCGTATTGAAAGAAGCCCTTGACAGGGCTGGTGTTAAAGTTGATACCGTGGAAGAGGTAATAATGGGGAACGTCCTCTCCGCAGGCCACGGCCAAAACGTGGCAAGACAGGCCTCAATGGAGGCAGGGATCCCAGTGGGCGTTCCGTCTTTTACCGTGAACAAGGTCTGCGGCTCAGGTCTGAAGTCCGTTGTCCTGGGCGCCCAGGCGATAATGACAGGGGATGCGGACTGCATCCTGGCAGGCGGGGTTGAGAACATGTCCCAGACCCCCTACGCCATAAGAAAGGCCCGGTGGGGTGTCAGGATGGGAAACGACGAGATGGTGGACCTGATGATGTACGATGGCCTGATGGACATATTCAACAAGTGCCCCATGGGTGATACTGCAGAGAACGTGGCAGCGAAATACAATATCACCAGGGAGGACCAGGACCGGTTTGCCATGACGAGCCAGAATCGGGCAGAGGCAGCCATCAAGGAAGGAAGGTTCAAGGAAGAGACCATTCCTGTCACCGTCCCCCAGAGGAAGGGAGACCCCCTCATCTTCGATACAGACGAGCACCCCAGGTTCGGGACCACCATGGAGAGCTTGGCGAGGCTCAGGCCCGTTTTCAATAAAGAGGGAACGGTCACGGCCGGGAACGCCTCCGGCATCAACGACGGGGCGGCCGCCGTTCTTCTTATGTCAAGGGAAAAGGCCGATGCCGACGGAATCGAACCCATGGCAATCATCAAAAGCTATGCCTCATGTGGTGTCCCTCCTGAAATAATGGGCATCGGCCCCATCTCTGCCAGCAGAAAGGCCCTGGAAAAGGCAGACCTTGGTGTTGAGGACCTGGACCTGATAGAGGTCAATGAGGCCTTTGCGGCTCAGGCCATCCAGGTCAACAGGGAAATGGGGTGGGACGAAGCAAAAGTCAACGTCAACGGCGGTGGCATAGCCCTGGGTCATCCCATAGGCGCAAGCGGAACCAGACTCCTGGTAACCCTCCTCCACGAATTGAAGAGGAGGAACGGGAACTACGGACTCGCCTCTCTATGCATTGGCGGCGGCCAAGGAATCGCCATGACCGTAGGGAGATAAAATATAATATCATTATCTCCGCCGCCCGCCTCAAATTTTAAAAACACTATGGCCGATATAGGGCTCCCTACAAAGTTATATACGTATCATGAATGACTACAAGTTTATATTTGAATGACTACAAGTTTTTGTAAGTACAATCATGAAACAGGTGAAAATGTGACAAGGCCATCATGGGACGAGTATTTTTTGAAGCAAGTGGAGGACATAGCGCTGCGGGCAACCTGCACACGAAGGCAGATAGGCGCCATAATTACAAAAGATAATAAAATTGTATCAAGTGGGTATTGCGGGACAGTCAGGGGAGCGGAGCACTGCATAGACAAAGGTTGCATCAGGGACAAACTTGGAATAAAAAGCGGGACACAGCTTGAGGTGTGCGATGCCGTTCATGCAGAGGCAAACGCGATAATACAGGCAGATGGAAACAAGATGGACATGGCCACCATATACGTCAACGCATACCCGTGCAAGATATGCGCCCGCATGATAGTAAATGCCGGCATAAAGCGAGTCGTCTGTTCCGGGGAGTATTCTGACGAAGAGGGTCTTGACATTTTAAAAGGGGCCGGCGTAGAAATTTCATGTTTGAATCTTGGGGAGTAAAATGAGGCTCGTCATAGGGCTTATGGGCCGCATCGGCTCAGGGAAGACCGCAGTAAGTGAGCATCTTCAGGAAAACTACGGCGCGCGTGAGCACCGTTTTTCACAGATTTTAATGGACATCCTCGACAGGCTAAATCTACCTCACGAGAGGGCAAACCTACAGAAACTTGGCAAGAGCTTGAGGGCCGAGCTGGGGGCAGATGTAATAGTAAACGCATTCAAGCATGATTTGGAAAAAGACACCAAAGAATTGCTCATCGTAGACGGCATAAGGTATGAAAATGAGGTCAATATGCTAAAGGAAAAAAACTGTGTTTTGATTTTTGTAACGGCATCGCCTGAAGTAAGATACGAGCGGGCAGTCAAAAGGGGCGAGAAGGGCGAAGCCAAGATAACTTTCGAACAATTCCTGGAAAGCGAAAAAGCTGAGACGGAAAAGCATATCGAAGCGATTAAAGAGAGCGCCGATTACACCATTGACAATTCCGGGACGCTTGACGAGCTGCAGGGAAAAGTGGACAAAATAATAAAAGGGCTTAAAAAATGACCACAGCGCTAACCATAGCAGGTTCCGATTCCGGAGGCGGGGCAGGGATACAGGTGGACTTGAAGACCTTTCAAGCCATGGGGGTGCACGGCGCGTCAGTCATAACGTCGCTCACTGCCCAGAATACTCGTGAAGTGAGGGATATTTTCGACCTGCCTACGAGTTTCATTAAATCACAGTTTGAAGCAGTACACGAGGATTTTGACATAAAAGCCGCAAAGACCGGCATGCTCAGCAATAAAGAAATAATAAAATGCGTGACCGAGAACGTGGGGTCATACTTGCTGGTCGTTGACCCTGTAATGGTGGCAGCCTCAGGAGGGAAGCTCATAAAAGACGATGCAATTGAAACGCTGAAAGAGTTGCTTCTTCCCCGTGCTACGGTCGCAACCCCAAACATCCCTGAAGCAGAGGTGCTATCAGGCATATCGATAAAAGGAGTTGACGATGCGAAGGAGGCCTCAAAGATTATTTCCAATTACGGCTGCAGTGTTGTGGTAAAAGGCGGACATTCTGGGAAGGGGAAAGTAATAGATGTACTTTACCATCTTGGCAAGATTCACCAGTTCGAGGCAGAAAGAATCGGGGAAGGAGTCCACGGCTCAGGATGTGCATTCGCCTCTGCGATTGCAGCGGGCCTAGCAAAAGGGGAGGATGTTGTAACTGCTGTTGGCAATGCAAAATCATTCATAACGCGCGCAATAGCGACCGCATACGCACCGGGAAAAGGCCCGAGAGTTGCAAATCCTCTGGGAAAACAAATCGCATCTTCAAAGGAGCATCAGGTAATAAAAGAACTAAGGAAAGTTGTATCAGACATCGAAAACATGGACTTTTACAAGGTAGCGCCAGAGGTGGGTTCGAACATTGTGTATGCAAAAGAGGGCGCCAAGACCCCCGAAGACGTTGCCGCGGTTGAAGGCAGAATCATAAAAGTTAAAAACAGGGTCGTCGCTGTCGGCGATATCGCGTTCGGCGGCTCGAAACACGTTGCGACAATCGTGCTTGCTGCAATGCACCATGATAAGGAATTCCGCTCTGCTATGAACATCAAATACAAAAAATCGACGCTTGATGTGTGCGAAAAGCTCGGTTTTGGCATCTCAAGTTTTTCACGCGACGACGAGCCACAGGAGAAAAGCACGATGGAGTGGGGCACACTTCACGCAATCGAAAAGCACGGTTCTGTTCCGGATTTAATATATGATAAAGGAAGCGTCGGCAAGGAGCCCATGATACGGATTTTAGGCAAAAAACCGGGCGAGGTATTTGAGAAGCTCCGGAGGATACTGGATGAAGCCTGAGATTGCGATTCTTGGCATTGTGATAATCCTTCTATGGGGCATCTGGGGTTTTCTGTACAAATATGGTGTGACCCGGCTCGGGCTTTTGAGCACGCTCCTTGCTACAAGCATCTTCTATTCAGTCCTTAATGTTTTGATAATTGGATATCTTTACAAAAGGGGTGTAGGCCTCCCCCTAGAAGGCACGACTGCCATACTCTTGACGGGCACTGCCGCTGGCGTCACAGCATCAATTCTTTTCCTTTATGCCCTTACGAAATACCCTGGCAGTGTTGTAATTCCTCTTACGGCCCTCTATCCTGCAGTTTCGGTCGTACTTGCAATTTTGATTCTAAAAGAGGATATCAACAGGCTAAATGGAATCGGAATCGTTCTTGCGGTTATCGCAGGTTATTTACTTTCAAGATAGTTCAATTGTTTCCTTTTCCATCTCAACCGGTGCGCATTTACCCGTGTTCTGCCAGGCCTCGTAGAGCTTTTCACCCATGCCAAAGTAGTCCCACTTGTTGCCCTTGTTCTCTTCGTAGAGGAATTCGATGAACTCTTTTGAAGTGGTCTGGTAGTACAGGGTGACTTCGGCAGACACAGCGCCGTCAGGAATAACATAACCTGTCCTATCCCAGTTCTGGCCATCATTATAAGCAGCATCACGTATGTAGGCTTTGTACTGCTCAAAGTCAGAATTTTTAAACCCTGCCGGCGGAATCCTGTTGTCCTTGTAAATGTAGTTGTTTGCAGCAAAGTGCAGGCTTGGGCCATCTGGAAGGCCCAGCAAATCAGGGAAGCTTTCTGGGTCGCCTGTGTTTTTGATGCCTGGTTTTATTTCATAAACCTTTATTTCAGCGTCTTTGGCAAGTTCGCCCGTGTCAAAGTCGTATGCACCCGACTCTCTTAAAAGCTCACCATTTGAATCAAGGAATTTAATGTTTATCCACATGCGCCTGCCTTCAGAAAATCCTGTTGGGAGCTTGTGCCCTGCAAGGTTTGTAATCTTCACATCGACCTTTTTCTCGTCATATGAAAGCTCTAGTTTGGCAGCATTTCCAAGCATTTCTATTGCATTTTCCTGGCTTGTTTCAAGCGCTGCAATATGCTCTTCGTCCGTGAATTCGTAAATGTATTTCATGATGTCCTGCATGCATGCATTTCCTCCGGCAAACTCATGCTGGTAAATGTCGTCCCTCAGGATTTTGGAATCAACGTTGCACGCATATCCCTCAACAGTCGGCATGTGGCAGGACTGGCAGGATATTGGTTCTCCATCAGCATAATCCCCATAAGCGCTGTATTTCCACTCAGTATACGTCTTTTCAATTTCCTCGTTGTTGTAGAGCGGATTGGTAATCTCGTGGCACGTTGCACAGAATTCTGATGTAAGGTGGAAATCGGATTTTTTGCTTACGTGTCCCGTGGGTGTTGGTTCATAAGGCCCTCTTTTTGCGGTATTTTCAGAAACAACATACTGGGCATTTCGCTGGGTTTCAACAGTGCCGTTGGTTTCAAGGCCTTTTCCCTCCTCTGAGAGTGGGTCGACGGCCCTGTGGCAGAAATCACAGATAATACCCTCGAAATCGTCTTCTGCTGCTACAAGGGAAGAGCCGTCTGGTGGTTCAGACCTGCCCTCAAGCCAGCCTTTTGGCGTGTGGCACCGCAGGCAGTAGTCACCAATGAGCACCCTCCCGTCAAAGTCCTTGTTGTTTGATGCAACTGCTGCAAGGAAAATAGGGTCTCTCATGGCATTCCCCATCATCGTACCGCGCCAGGTATCATAAGGCGAGTAATCAGCATAACCTCCGTGGCAGAACTTGCAAAAGCTGACCCGTTCGAAGGTTACGACATCTGGCTGGGTGCCTGGAAGGAACACCTCAATGGGCCCAGCCTCCACTTCGTCATGTATTCCGGGCGCTGCTGTTTCTTTAGTTACATCAGGAGCTTCCCCGCCCGTGCAGCCAGATATAAAAATTGCAATTAAGAGCAAAACAACCCATCTCATAATGCCACCCACTAAATTAAAATGAACCTACCGATATAAATTATTTTCTTCCGCCTTCTGTTAACTTTTTGTGCATAGAATGCGCATAATACGTTGCAGGGTTGATGAAAATGATGCGTAAAATGTGGAAATGGGGTTTCGTACCTATGACACTTTTCGCGATGCTTTTGCTTGTTTTCTTTAAACCCCAAAGTCCTGCTCATATTATATGGGTTGAAATCCATGATTTTTCTCCGGGCTATGGAACAGATGAAATGGAAGCGCTCCTTTTGGTATTGGAACGCCATCAAATAGACCGGACAATCGTCTTTGTAATACCCAACAGGGATGAAAACGAACCAATCCATGAAAATACGGACTTTGTGGAGTATCTCCAGGGATTACAGGAACGGGGAGTTGAGGTCGGCGCTCACGGATATTCTCACAGTGGCTTTGAATTTTATAAATCCTCCAATGAAGTAGAAACTTTAGTAGGAAAATCTTTGGATGCTTTTTCAAAAGCAGACATTTACCCCCGCTCGTTCTATCCACCCAGATATCTTATAAAAAAAGAAGGATTGGAGGTTCTAAGTGAGCATTACGATGAAGTATTCCTACTCAACAAGTTAATAATTGACAAAAGAACGTACCTGTATCCGGCGTATGAATTCATACCTGGGATGACCCCCCGGGTTTTAAAGCCCATTGCGAACTACGCTTACAAAAAAATATACATAAGAAGTACAAGCCCGGTTTTCAGGGTGAACATCCATTTGGGTGATATCGATGCTGAAACATTGAAAGAGCTGGACGAGTTTCTCACTCTGGCTGACAGATATCACATGGACACAGAGGACATTCAATCCCTGCAAAACCCCTAGGGATTAATCTCTATGCCCGGCAACAAAGGCGCGTCTTGATTTACGGCTCAAGCCTTTTTCTATCCCGTGGAAAGAGCACTGCCTCGCGTATGTTCGGCAAGCCCAAAAGCAGCACAAGGAACCTTTCAATGCCAAGCCCAAACCCTCCATGCGGAGGCATTCCGAATTTGAAACCACTCAGGTATGATTTGAAGTTTTCTGGGACGAGCCCCTTTTCCTTTATCCGCTCCACCAGGAGGTCATGTTCGTGGACCCTCTGCGAGCCTGATACAATTTCTCTTCCTTTGTACTCCATATCAAAGGCATTTGAATATATGCCCTCTTCTGCATCTGGCATGGTGTAAAACGGCTTGATTTCAAGCGGGTACTTTGTTATAAAATAGAGGTCGTGGCCCTCTTCCCTCATTACCTCGCCGAGCCTTTTCTCTGCCTCGCTCGACAGGTCTTCTCCAAACGGGACCTTCATTCCGCAATCTTCAAGTTTCGCCAGTGCGTCATCATACTTAAGCATAGGAAACGGCGTCTTTGGCTCTGGTATCTCGCAGTTTAGGATTTCAAGTTCTCTCTTGCATTTCTCCCTTACCACATTTATCATGGCGACAACGAGCCCCTCGATGATTTTCATCACATCGCGCTCGTCTTTAATGAATGCAAGCTCACAGTCTATGGCAGATACTTCGTTCAGGTGCCATATGGTGTCGTGCTCTTCTGCCCTGAAGTACTTGGCTGTCTCAAAGACCCGGTCAAGCCCTGTGCCCATCATCATCTGCTTGTAAAGCTGGGGGGACTGGGCCAGAAACGCCTCTTCCTCAAAATAAGACACAGGGAAAAGCTCCGTGCCGCCCTCAGAAGAGGTCGAGATGATGCTGGGGGTTGTCACTTCAATAAAACCGGAATTGCCAAGGAATTCTCTTGCTTGAGAAAGTGCAGCAGCCCTGATTTTGAATATCGCAGTTATCTCGCTCCTTCGAAGGTCCATTACCCTGTTATCAAGGCGGGTATCGAGATTTGCATCGACTTTTCCGGTGGGGTCAAGTAGCAGAGGGGTTGCAGAACGGCTTAATATCTCGATGCTATCAGGAATTATCTCATAGCCGTTGGGTGCTTTATCTTCTTTTTGCACCTTGCCGACCACAGAAATCACGCTTTCCTTGCTAAGGTTGCGAGTGAGCTCGAATACCTTGGGAGGTATGAACTTTTTTGGGAGGGTAATTTGTATAAGTCCTGTTCTGTCCCTGATTATTAAAAAAACCAGCCCGCCAAGCTTTCGTTTGTCGTGGACCCAGCCTGCGACCTCTACGCGCTCTCCGTCGGATGAAGGCGTGATTTCGTTTGAGTACTTCCTCATTTAAGTCTCCTTTTAATGCTCTTTGCATGTTCCTTGAGTCCTTCTACTTCTGCGAGGGTTATAATTGTTCTTGAGATGCTCTTAAGTGCCGTTTTATCGAATTCTTGCACGGAAATAACCTTTACGAAATCTGAAACACCAAGGCCGGAATACGCCCTTGCAAACCCGCCCGTCGGAAGGATGTGGTTTGTTCCAGATGCGTAATCTCCGCATGCCACAGGTGTGTAATTTCCCAAAAACACAGAGCCCGCGTTTTTTATTCCCTTAATTACTTCTCCTGATTGTTTTGTCATTATTTGCAAATGTTCCGGCGCGTATTCATTTGAGAAATTGACTGCGTCTTCTATGGAGTCGGTCATGATTATGGCACCGTCAATCTTTTGTGTTTTCCTCAATACTTTATTTGCCAAATCCTTTGATGTCGTAACAAGAACACAGCTTGCGTCTGCATCATGTTCTTTCTGGGCGGCGAGGTCAAGAGCAACGAATTCTGGATTTGCAGAGTCGTCCGCGATTATCAAAACCTCGCTTGGTCCGGCCGGCATGTCTATTGCGACTTCCCCTGACACGAGACTTTTTGCAGCCGTTACATAGACGTTTCCTGGCCCGATTATCTTGTCAACCTTTGCAACGCTTTTCGTGCCGAATGCGAGCGCTGCTATCGCGTGGGCTCCGCCGATTTTATAAATTTCATCCACTCCCGCGATATCGCAGGCTGCAAGCACTGCGCTGTTTACAGTTCCGTCTTTTTGCGGCGGCGTTACTACAACTATTCTTTCAACACCTGCAACTTTTGCGGGCACCGCTGCCATTAAAACTGTGGAGGGGTAGGATGCCTTTCCCCCAGGGATATAACACCCAACACTATCAATTGGCCGTACAATTTGCCCCAGCTTTGCAGTTCCTTTCATGTATGACCAGCCACTTTTCTTCTGTTTTTCGTGAAAGGCATCGATATTTTTCTTTGCATTGGCCAGGGCTTTGAGCACATCCGCCCTGACGCTTTTTTTTGCTCCAGTGATTTCCGCCTCGGTTACTCTGAACTGTGACATATCAACACCATCGAATTTTTTGGTGTAC
>JAHJSX010000086.1 GCA_018830205.1 archaeon
CAGTAAGGTCAACACCGAAGCCATGCGCCTTTGAAAACGGCTTCAAAAAGCGGCCTGTGCCGCATCCTATGTCGATTACGCGGTCTGATTCCTTCAATCCCATGATTCCCAGGTGGTCTACAATGCCGATTGCCCTCACGCACCCGACAATGGTCTTTGGCTCATCCAAATCAGAATATGTTGCGGCGCGCTTTTTGAAATATGCCTCAATCTCATGCCCCATGACTAAATCTTTATCTTAAAAGAGATAAAAACCTATACTATGGAGGATGCAGTTGATTTCCACGGGCACCTCTGCCCGATGTCATACCTTGGCGTGCGCATGGGGCGCCTTGCCCTGAAAAAACTTGTAAGGGGCAGGGAACGAGGAGTCAGGCTCATAGCCGTCGTCGAGTTTCAAAACTGCCTTGCAGATGGCATCCAGTATGCGACTGGAGCCACATTTGGCAAGAACACGCTGTTTTTGAGAGATTGTGGCAAGTTCGCTGCCTCTTTTTATGACCTTGCGACAGAAAAGTCAATGAGAATCAGGGTAGGGAACGAGGTCGTTGAGGAGTCTTTAATATTCGGGACAGAAGGACAGGAAGTGAAAAAGCTCCCTCCAAACGACAGGAAAGAAGCCGCAAGGAGGATACTTGAGAAAGGAAAGGAGATTGCCGAGCGGTTTTCTAAGATGAGTGATGAGGAGCTTTTTGAAGTTACGCAGGCCCCCTATTTCAAACCCGCAGAAGAACCTTCTCTCAAACATGTAGTATGCGAGGAATGTGGCGAGATTGTCCTTGAAGAATTTATCAAAGAAAAAGATGGAAAGAAAGTTTGCATAGAATGTGAATCATCGCCTGCCTAAACCAAACGTTGGAGGAGGAGTAGGAGGGCTTTCCTCTTCATCGGTTGTTTCTTCAGGTACAATTGTCGGAGGGGCACCAGTTTTTAGGTGAGGAGGGTCTGCCTGTGGAATATCTTCAGTAGCATTTTCTTGAGATTCTTGATAGGACAGTGACGTCCGTGGAACAGTCTTATCCTCTCCTGTGCACCCTGAGGCTGTCAAAGTAAAAAATACCATCAAAAGGAGAAATAGACGCATAAATAAGAGTTGATTCCGTGATATAAACAATTTTTGTTTATTTTGACAAGTGCTTCCTCACAGACCTGTAAAATTCCGGCTTGATTCGGCTGTAGTCTGCTGTCTCATGTTCGAATTTGTATATGAAGGATTCGGTGAGGCCGCTGTGGGCGATGGCGCTCGCCCCTTCATGCTTTAAAAGTTCAAGAAGAATATAATCACGCTCGCCCCTGTATCCTGCAAGAAGCAGTGCTTTAAGCGTTTTTGCCTGCTCCGGGCTCAGGGCCTTGATTGTCGCGGCCACGTACTCATCTATTTGCTGAAGGATGTCTGTCATTTTGCGCTCTCCCACTCTTTTCCAACCTGCTCTGCCATCTCACTCTTGCTCCACTCGCCGCAGTCAGACTCCCCTAGATGTCTGCACATCCTTTTTGTTGCCTTTGGCGAGTACGTTGCATAAATGTATTCATCGTTTTTGACAAGCTCTCCCAGCGCTACCTCACTGTCAGCAACGATAATCGCATCAAGCCCGCGCTCAAGTGTGAAATCAAATACCCTCGGCTCGACTTTTAACCTTGACATGAAGATTAGGTTTCCAGACTGTTTCATCGTCACCTTCTCCATCTGGTAAATCTCAAGGTCCAGGTCAAAGTGGTGCGCGAGGAAGCCCTCCCTGCATTTCTTGCACATGTATATATAGAGTCGGTAACTTCGAGGGTATAATTCATAAACTGTAATCTCGTCCCCACAGGTCTCGCACTTCATGTCATATTTAATAAGGATAACATGAATAAAGAGGATTCAAATGACGAAACACATTGAAAGAGGCGCGTATTTCAAAATCAAAAAGCCGAGATGGAACTGGGATAGAATCGGCGGCCTTGGCGAGGTCAAGGAAAAACTCGAGGAAATGGTAACGCTGCCGCTAAAACACCCGGAGAGCTTCAGGAAGGGAAACCTGAGCACCCCGCGCGGTGTTTTGCTGTGGGGGCCGCCCGGAGGCGGAAAGACCGTGCTTGCAGAGGCCGCGGCATATCATGCAGGGTGCAGTTACATCATGGTAAAGGCAATAGAAATAATGAGTGAGCCGGATGAAATAACGGTAATGTACGAGACAGCGGCGGAGCTGGCTCCGTGTGTCATATTCATAAACGAGGTGGACGCTCTAGCGCCCCGCAGGGACGTTGAATCAAAATGGGTTGAGGGTATTACAAGGGACGCACCTGTGAGGATTGCACCTGAAAGCATCACAGATATCTTATACAAAGCCCTTGATGACGTTGGAAAAAATGTAATAACAATCGGCGGGACCTACCGCCCTGACGTCCTTGACAAGCAAATCCTGACGAAAGGCAGGCTTGACCGCAAGCTTTACGTGCCGGCACCAGACTTTGATGACCGCCTGGAGATATTCCAGAAACAGCTTAAAAAAACACCAATCGCGAGCGATGTTTCACTTGAGGAATTCGCAAAGCGCACCGAGTATTACGTGGGCGCGGACATCAGAGGGGTAGTAAGGGAGGCCACGGCAATAGCAATCAGGGAAAAAGGGCATGACTTCGACCTCGTCGAGCGCAAGCACTTCGAGCAGGCAATGAAAAGAATCCCCCCATATCTCTCCCCTGAAGCAGCAGAAAAATACGAGGAAACATACAAGGAAGAATGCGAGCACTGCTCCCTTTTTTAACCTAAAGGTCCTTTACACTCACTTCTTTCTGCTCCCCGCTTTTCATGTTTTTCAGGAGCACCCTGTCATTTTTCAGCTCTTCTTTACCTACTATTACGACAAAAGGAATGCCCTCGGCGTCGGCATATGATAGGGCCTTCCCAAGCTTTCGCCTCATGAGGTCGACCTCGCAGGGCGATTTTTCCCTTATTATTGTTGAAATTTCAATTGCCTTTTTGATGAGGCCGGCATTCGTGGGTACAACAAGATACTTTGTATTGTAGCTTTCTTTTGTC
>JAHJSX010000087.1 GCA_018830205.1 archaeon
AAGAAGAAGTACCAGAAGCTAATAATAACCGTCGAGAAAGAGAGTCAGAAAAAACACCATGAATACGAAAACAAAATAAAAGAGACTGACAAGAGAGTCGAAGAACTTACAAGAGAAATAGAAAAGACTCTGAGCGGTTTGAAAAAGTAAGCCATGAAGTAAAAGTAGCTTACATTTGTTTTTCTATATATCCCATAATAGAAATAAAAATCTGCAGCATTTTGGCGATTTCTAATTCATAACAGGCGAGCGTCATCGTAAATCCCTCCCTGTGCGATGCAAGTATAACGCCTTGTTCGAATTCCATCCCATATACAAGAGGCTTGGTTTTAAATTGCCGCATCCCCTCCTTTACAATCATTGCAAACTCCTCTGCCGACGGGTCTCTAATAACTGTCCACTGAGGTTCTGCCTCGGGTTCTTTCTTCAAATATAGTAGCTGGCTTAGACGTTTCTCTCCTGTTTCGTCCATTAGAGCAGCAAGTCCGATAATGTCTTTTATTTCCTCGGTTGAGGGGACCTCAAAATTTTTTATTGTTTTCTGCTTTGCTTCTTCTGCTCTTGGCAGCTTGAGGTCTAGCTCACGCTCGACTTTTGATACCAGCTCATTGACTTCTGACTTTGATATTGTGCTGTCAATTTCCCCTGGTTTGTCCGCTTTTTCATTCTCGTCTTCTTTTTGTGGCACGGGCGGTATGGCTATTTCCGGGGCCTTTTTTTCAGTAGTCAGACTCGAGAGCTTATCATCGATTTTTAGCCCCCCCACACGGGGGACTTTTTTGGCCTTGAGAACGGGCGTAAATTCCTCGTCTCCTGCTTTTTTTGTGGATAGCTTATCAAGCTTATCTTTTAAACTCAGATTTTTGGACAATTTATCCCTTCCACTGCCCACTTAAAAGATGAAAATTTTTTTTACTTTGCATCAATTATTTTTTGCCGGACAACGTTTTAAGCTTTTCCGAAACATGGGCTACTTCAGAGATTCTTCAGATCTTTTAACTACCTTTATTATAACTGTCCAGCCGGTTCCTATTAGTAAGCCTGTTATGAAATACGCCCACACATTTTGGCTCTGTGAGGTAATTTTTACAAATATCACGCTCGCAATTACAAAAATAACAATTAGGATTAAGAGGTTGGTCCTTTCTTCTTTGAACTTCAAATCCACGATTCTTTCCCTGTCTCGAAGCTGGGCCTCCAGTCGCTCGACACGCCGCTCATATTCAACTATCTTATCAATCTTCGATTTAAACCTGGAGTAACACCACTCCCATGCCTCAATATCACTTTCAAACTTATCTTTCTCTTCCATGTACACTTTATCGACGTTGGGGTTTTCTTTTTCCATTTTCACTCTTCTTTTATGGGCCTCGTTAGTGTTAAGAATTTGAACATTATTAATAAAAAGACCACGGTGAATATAGCTGTCGCGGCTATCTGCTTTCTGGTTAATTTTTGTGTTTCGTCAACGGGCGGCTCTTCTGTTGGTGTGGGCACTGCTTCTACTACCGCTATTGCGAGCGCGCTTGAGGTCTTCGTATATTCGTTTCCTAGTTCATCTGTCCATTCAAGCTGCGCTTTTTTGATTGTGTAGCTTCCTACTTTTTGAGGTATCAGGGTATATTCCAAAGTGGTTTTCTCGCCTGGTTTGAGTTCCTCTACTTCTAATTCTACCTCGCCGACAATATCAAAGTTCGCTGGCACGTGGTCTATGATTTTTACAAACCTGGCACTGGATTCTCCGATGTTCGTTACAGACACCTTGACAACGGTGCTTTCATCGATGGTTATAAGGGGGTCGCTTATCGATTTGGTTATGTCAAGTATCGCGCCCTTTACCTTGATGGGAATTTTACCTGTTAGATTATGGGCATTAAATTTCAGTGCCGCATTTATATCAAAAAGCCCTGACTTCTTGCCCCTGACTAAAAACAGAAGTGTCTGCTCTTCGCCAGAACTCAGGCTGCCGTTCCATGCCACTTCGCCCTCAAACCCGTACCACGTATCGTTGCGCTTGAGTTCTGCCACGACTCTCCCATGCCAGGCTGTATCGTTGCTGTAAAGTTCAAGTCCTTGGGGAACATCTAAGGTTATTGTAATATTTTCAAGGTCTGCGAATCCTGTGTTCTTCAGTTTTATGGATGCATCGCCGTACTCGTCCAGGTCTAGCTCACCTGGGCTGCTTGATGTTACTGTCAGGTTCTTCTTTTCAAGGGTCGCTACTTCGTATGCGGGCCGGGATGTAAGCACAGTTATATTTACGGTTTTGTTTTTAGAGTGCACTTCGCCATAAAAATCGGTGTAGTTTACAGTTACAGTGATATCAAAACTCTCTTGCGTTTCAACCTCTGGGGCCCTCAAGACAAGGGCGTAGGTTGCATTTATAGGGGACCAGCTCCGCAGAGTGCCGTCAGGATAATGTTTTGCCTTCAATTCGGGAAGATAGTAAAGCGATTGTCCCTCTAGAATCTCGCCTCCGTATCTTGCCCCTGACCTAAGCTCTGTTGTATCTATATGAACGAGCACGTCATGAACGGAGTCGCTTCCATTATTGGACAGATTAAAATTAAAATCGAATTCACTTCCAGCAAGAACTCTTAGTCCGCTCATGTTAAAAACCAACTCGGGGACCAGGGCGAATAACTTTTCGTTGTTTCCAAACTCGATGCTCTTTGATGTCACTGTGCAGTATCGTGATTGTGGCCGCCCCTCGATTCCTTCAATTGATGGTTTGAAAGAGGCAGGGTCAACGTCCAGGTATGTTGCATTCGTATCAATTGAGATATTGCGCTGGTTTAAGGAAACAATGGTATAGTTATAAGAAGCCGCCTCACCTGGGCTTAATGTTCCGTTCCATGAGGTGGTACCGGCAAGTGTAGCGCCCTTGACTGTGTCTTTTACTAAAAGTCCCCGTGCAACGGCATTTCCCATGTTTTTGATTTTCACGGTGATGTTTAGAGTTCTGGTGCGGTTAAGCGTTATTTCTGTGCTGCTTGTGGTGGTGTTAGTCTCTCCTTTATTCCACCAGTTATTCTCGTCTACCTCACGAATTGTTGTGCCCTGAAATATGCTTTTAATGGGGTCGAAATACTCCACATATTTATTGATGCTTTTATCTATTGTAATAAACGGGGAGAATCTGAAGGTTTTGTTGTCAGAAACAGATTTATAATCGTTCCCATATCGGTCCTCGTAAGTTGCACTGCTTATTCCGCTGCAAATAATGGGGTCGTCTGACACCATAACATAGTTAAAAGTCTTTGTTTTGCCCCCCATAATGTTCCCTTTAAAAGATGTAGTGCCCGCGCTCACCTGGACATATGGTGGCAAATCTGCACTCCACTCCACGTTGTATGCTCCCTCGCTCCCTGAATTATTCATAGTAACTTTAATTGAGACGTCTCTGCCAGGGTTTGTTAGCGTCCAGTTGCTGGAACTTCTTGATACCCTTAGTTGGGCCGGAGAAATCTCGATGTTGAAAGGATAATACGTCAAGCGGTTGTTGGCTTCGCCTGTCTCGATGTTCTGGTCAGAATAATCAAATCGCAAATACAAAGTATAATTAAACTCTCCTCGCAAATCCGGAGTCTTTAATGTATATTTGAATTCCCTGGTTGAACCAGGACATATAGATTGCATGTCCCCTGCGTCCGTGTCAAGTATTTCAAAGTCCCCGAATTGAGGATTTACGTGGATATCCTTTGCCTCAATTTCGCCTGTATTGTTAATCGAAAAATCGATTGCGAACTCCTCGCCAGGCAAAAGTTTTATTATATCGCTCTCGATTTTTAAGAGTTCTATGTTTGTCACATTTGCGGTGATGTTTGCTTTTTGCGGGGTGTAAATGCTGATATTCGCCTTTGTCCCAGAAGCATTGTGGAGCAGAACTTGGATGTCAGATTTTTTGAGCGCCCATTCTTCGCCCGCTGTTAAAGAATCTGTCACATACTGGCCATTGTCGCGCAAAATATTGACTCGTATGGCATCTGTTCCAAATACCTTCTCCAAAATTACATCGAAGTTTTCGGCAGACGCATTGCCTCCAAGTGTAAGTTCCCCAGAAAACCGCTCTTCCCATCCGGGATATTTTCCAGGCGTTGTATCAGGACAGTCTGCGTATGCCAGTGGAAATGACATAGCAACAATTAAAGAAGCCAACATCCAAAATCGCATACCAATATTCTCCTTTAATTTCATATGAAAGCCCATCTCACCACATGAGATTAAAGTCTGCATCCCTAAAATATCTTTTGGAAATATCGCTTAATTTTGGTTATGTAAATTTAGCCATAGTAAAGATTATATAGGGGCTTGTTAGATGAAATGATTAGCGGAGTGTCAAGATATAGAGGAAAATGACGCCGCAAAAACCCACAGGCGAGCCATAGTATGGTATATATTGGTATATACTATATTTGCTATTGGTATATACTATATTTGCAGTAGGTTTAAATATGCCCGAGAAGATATATGTAAATGAGCACCAGAGGGAAAATAAAAAGGAAGGAGACCGTGCATTATAGATGTTAAACAGAGGATTAAGTGTGTGGTTGCTAATGGGGATGGTAGTTGCCGGGATATATGTACTGCCCGGCGTGACAGCTAAATTTCAAGGTTCGCACACCATGGAATTCAACGAAAGCAGTACCGGAGTTACAAATGCAACAGAAATGGACTGCGGGGCATGCCATGCGTATATCCAGAGCGAGCTGAACGCGACAGGCGTGATGGGCACTGCTGGCGTAATAAAAGCACATATACGTGCACTTAACGACAGAGCCTACACCAATGACAACAACTCAAGGCTTGGAGGCCACCTGCAAATTGGAAACAAAACTATACTCGATAGTGAGCCAGGCAAAGTATGTCCCCTCTGCCATGCAACTGAGACAAAAATAAGCGGCTCCCACACGCAGGTCGTCACAAGGGTCTGCACAGACGCTGACTGCCACGGCTACAACAGCACACATTCGTATTCCGGTAAGGCATTAGGGACCATTGTATACGGCACCGGCCAGAACATTACCGAAAAGCTGAACAAGAGCGCAGACATGCACTCTAGCTGGTACTGGGCAATGGAAAGTGTAGCCAGCACCAGGGACATGGCCAACTCAAGCTATCCAAACAGCAACACCGGCAAATACGGCCAGGGATACCTGACCTGCCTTGCATGCCATACGCACTTTGGCATGAACTTGAACATCACGCGGCCGCAGTCGTTCAACATAACCATTTCGATAAACGCGGCGGGTGCTGTGGCTGTATCTAGTATCCAGGTCAACCAGACTGACGTGAACGAAACAATGAGCTACAAGAAAGCACACGACTCTGTCTGGTGGTAAGCTTAGAACGAGAGGCAAAAGTGGCTCTGGGCATTCAGAGCCTTACTTTATTTTTTTTATTTTAAATTCAAAAGAATTATATTATACTAGGATTACAATTAGCCTATGCCAAG
Source organism: archaeon (assembly GCA_018830205.1). GTDB lineage: Archaea > Hydrothermarchaeota > Hydrothermarchaeia > Hydrothermarchaeales > Hydrothermarchaeaceae > JAHJSX01. Next base: position 5,456 of record JAHJSX010000087.1, read on the forward strand.
ACTTGTCCTGATAGCCATCATGATTTCGAACCTTTTTGGCAGCGCGTATGCCTTCTCGTATTTGGATGCGGAACATATCGGCGCTCTGTGCGTTGCCTGCCACAATGAATACTCCTTCAGGCAGGAAGGCGCTTTAAACTTCTCAGCGCCCGTAAAAAACACAGACGTAATCGACATGTACCCCTGCTACAAGGCACCCTGCCACTACTCAAGCAATACAAAATGGGGAGGGGGTGGAAACCGATATTCGCTTCATATGAGCGAGGGCATATGCAAAAACTGCCACGGTAAAAATGGCGAGTTTGATATCCATAAAAGCCATACAAAAAATGGCACGACCGTAAACTGCAACTTTTGCCATGCAAGTGCTATGGGCTGGAATTCGACTCATGTGGAGATTCCCCCATATGAGGAAGCATACGTGGCCAGGTCTGCAATGTTGAACACGTCCATAATAGTGCCAAACTGGGAGGGCGACTGCGGGTACTGCCATGTAACCCTCAAAAACGCAACCAGGCAGCACCATGTCCATGAACTTGTATTAGAGACCGCCTGCGTCGATTGCCACGGCAAAGTTATAGAATCTGTTCCAGATCCAATAAAGGAGTTTGTCATTGAGGGAGGAGTCACTCCAGAAGCCCAAATAAGCTTCATGGAATCAATAATGTATGAGTATTACGCACTTTTTGAAGATATTTCCCTGAAGCTTTTGGATTTTTACAATTTTATGAGGACGTAATTTTGAGATTATTAGAGAAAGATATAAGATATCTGGATTATATAAAAAAGGGGGCAAAAGATGTTACTCCAGCAGCAAGCGCAGTGGCAGTATGAATCGCAGTTCCAGACTTATGAGTCATTCTCACAGATACTGCATGATGTCCCACTCGGTCCTGTTTATGTTTCGATAATCATTGCCGCACTCCCATTTCTCATATATTTCCTCTGGAAGAAATCCTACCTTAGAACATTTATTATTGTGCCTGTTGTAACAGTTTTTTCAAGGATTTGGTACGCAGGGAAAGACAGGAAACTGGAAAGCCGTGTGAATGAGGAGTACGACGGAATTGCGGGCAAAAAAATAGAGCTTAGGGATATTCTAAGATATGGCATATATGTCCTTATGGTTTCTGTGGGATTTCTTACTTTAAAAAAGGCGTTTTTCTTTGGTTTCGTGGTGTCAGGGTCAATGATGCCCACGTTGATGGAAGCCGACGTAGTGTTAATTGAATCAATGACAGTTGAAAATATTGAGGTTGGTGACATAATAATGTTCAAGGCTCCCAGCGCGTATGGAAACCCTGTGGTTCACAGGGTAACGGGCATTGAGGGCGGAAAAATAAAAACTGCGGGCGATAATGCCGGGCCAGACGACTGGACAATCACACAAGAGGATATCCATGGAAAGGTTGTGACTGTTAACGGCAGGCCCGTGAGGCTTGGAAGCTTCATAAAAATAGGACCGCTTGAACTTAAAGGACCAGGGTATTATCTTACACCGCGTGAAATCTACTTCCAGGGTTCAGAACCAAAATATGATTTTATTAGAGAAGCCATATACTGGATTCAAGATCGAGGCCCAATAATATTAATCGTTCTGCTTTTGATAATGCTGATTGGTAGTTTAGAAAGCAGAAAGAAACACAAAGCGATGTATGATTAAGCTAGTTTACTCTTTTTTTGGGAAAAGGTCTTTTAGTTTACCAGATATTTCTCCATTTTTAGTCTTCATGCCAAGTCCTCCATTCCCTTCCTTTTTCGGTGGGAACAATGCGTTTATGTGCTCCGGCACTTCGCCATTTTTTACCTTTTTACCAAATCCCTCTTTCCTTCTCTCTGGGAAAAAAGTGCGTATATGGCCAGACATGCCGCCCTTTTTTTCGCTGTCTTGGGCACCTCTTTTCTTTTGTGGGAATAGGCCCTTTATGTGGTCAGGCATATCGCCGTCTTTTTCCGGGTATGTTCGGTCGCTTTTCCTCTGAGGGAAAAGACCATTTATACGCTCTGAAACATCACCGCCTTCCACGGCCCTGATAAGCCTCCTTGATGGTGGAAATCCCATGGCTTTTGAGGACACCACAGAAAAGATTTCAGGGGCCTTTCCCCCGGTTAAATAGTCAAAATACGTGTACAGGGCCCAAACATAAAAAAATAGTATTGCAAATACCAGATAGACGACCTGGTAGG
>JAHJSX010000088.1 GCA_018830205.1 archaeon
CAGTTCGACACGTCAAAAACATACCGCTTTGGGATAGCGATAATGGACAACGCAGGCGGTTTTGAGTCTTATGGCGAGGGCCACAGCTTTGATTTGGGTGCAAGGACCCTTGAATTTGGGGGGCTTGGCTCTGAAGAAGTGACACAGATGACCCTGATTCGGGATTACCTGGTCACATCGAGGGCATATATGGCGGATGGAAAATCAGAGCTCGCCTACTCCGAAATCAACAACGCGCTTGTACTTTACAACGAAATTCAAAACACTGTTGCAAGCAAAGACCCGGAGCACCACATTACCATAAAAAAAATGTTCAGCGATGCAAAAAGAGAACCATCAGTTGAGAACATCGATTCCCTTATACAGGATGTAGACTACACAATATTAACCATTCAGGGAAAGAGGATGCCCACAGAACCCCCGTGGAACATAAAGCTCATTGTTTTGTGGGGAAAAGTACAGATTTATGTCTTTATCCTACTCGCAATAGTTGCATTATTCCCTGTCTTAAAGTCAGCACAGGTCGGCAGAAAACCGGAACTGCGAAACATCAGCATCTTCCTTTTGATTGTAACAATCCCCATGTTGCTTGAGGGCATAGGCAGAATTGGAATCCTCACAAAGATTTATTTCCTGCAGAATTTCAGCTTCATGACAAACGAATATGCAACGCTTCTGTGGGCCGCATTAATGACCACTGCCCTGTTTATTGCAAAGGCAGGGTTTGGGGAGGTTGACAGCACCATCAAATCTCTGGAATCTTATGGGATTGAACTGGAACAAAAGGTCGTAGAGCGGACCAGGGAACTGAAAACATCGGAGGAAAAATACAGAAGCCTGATTGAAACGATGAATGACGGCGTTGGAATAATCGATAAGGACAATTCAATATCATTTGCCAATAAAAGATTTGGAGAAATCCTGGAATACGCGCCTGTTGAACTCATTGGAAAAGAGGTCTTTTCTCTTCTTGACGAAAAGAACAGAGAGATGCTCCGGGAGGAACTGCAGATAGGAACGGGCAAAGCATCGATTTACGAGCTTGAATGGACAACAAAGACAGGAAAGAGGGTGCCAACCCTTGTCAGTGCAGCGCCGCTCTACGATGAAAAAGGCAAATACAAAGGCAGTTTTGTGGTCATCACAGACATCACGGAAAGGAAGCGATTTGAGCAGCAGCTGCGCCAAAGCGAAAAACTTGCGGCTACAGGAAAGCTTGCGGCAAGCATCGCCCATGAGATTAACAACCCCCTATCAGGCATTAAAAACTGCATCTACATACTGATGGATGAAACTGAAAAAGACAAGTCCAAGGAATACCTTGAAATGGCGGACAAGGAGCTTGACCGCATAGCCAGGATTGTAAGGCAAATGCTTGATTTTTACAGGCCGAACAAAGAGGAGGCCATGGTGCCAACCAAAATCAACGAGGTGATAGGGGAGGTGCTTAATTTTATGAAGCCGCAGCTTGAAAAACAGAATGTAAAATTTTCCAATGAATTTGACCCGGACCTGCCTGAGATTATGGCATCTGGAGAGCAGCTTAAACAGGTGTTCATTAATCTCATTCTAAATGCCATGGATGCCATGCCATCGAATGGAAACTTAATCATTAAAACTAAATTTGATAACAAAAACATTAAAATAGAGTTTAATGATAATGGATATGGTATACCTGAGGATGAACTTGAGAATCTGTTCGACCCGTTCTACAGCACAAAAAAGGAAGGAAAGGGCACAGGACTCGGTTTATCTGTATCATACGGGATAATCAGGGCGCACAACGGAATGGTAGATGTATGGAGTGAAGAAGGAGAAGGAACCACTTTTACTATAACATTACCAATTTAATGAGAGGGATAAGATGGACAAGAAAAAGATACTTGTAGTGGATGATGAGGAGACTGCCCGCATTACACTTGAGGCGCTGCTTAAAAAGGAAGGCCACGATGTAGCAATCGCCAAAAACGGAAAAGAGGCCATAGCGAAAATAAAGTCTGACACATTTGATGTGGCCCTTGTGGACTTGGTCATGCCGGACATGGATGGCATGACCGTGCTAAATGAGATAAAATCAAAAAATCCCGCAACGCACGTAATAATGATAACTGGCTTTGGGACCATCGAAGGCGCTGTAGAGGCAATGAAGGTAGGCGCCACTGATTACATCTCAAAACCTTTCAAGAAGAACGAGATTGAAAATCTCATAAGGAGGACACTGGAGGAGGCAAGGCTTGGAGGAAGTACCAGGGAGGGCGAGGAAGAACAAGACGGTTTTGAGCTGTTTAAGAATCTGCTTACCCACGGTTCAAAAGGCCTTTGCATCACAAAACATGATCCTGACACAATCAAGGATAAGTATGACCTGGATGATACGCAGGTAACCCAGTTACAGGGACTTTCGGAGTTGAAGTCTGACATAAACAGTTTTATCGAGAACAATGACAATGTTGCCATATTGGTCGACGGCATTGAGCAGCTTATCACTAAAAACTCTATTGAAGAGGCGAAAAAAGTCATATCTGAACTAAACGAAAGCCTCTCTGAAAACAATTCAAGGTTAATCGTCCTTTACGATTCAAAAGAAGTTGACGCAAACGTTTCAAGCGATTTTATGCAGGTGATAGCAAGCCCATATACCCGCCAGATTTCCGAGATATTATCCCACCCCCTGAGGCGGGATATCATAAGGTTCCTTGGAAAAAACAAGGTTTCTATTTTTACAACCATCAAACAGGAGCTGGATATTGAAGACCCGCCAAAGCTTAGCTTCCACCTCCGCAATCTCAAGGTGGCCGGTGTAATAGAGCAGGACAACGAAAGGAGATATTTCCTGACAGACAGAGGGGAGACGGTAAACGAACTCCTAAACCGCATGGATGACGAGGGCGTAAAAGACATGCAAAACATAACCTGGCTGGGGTCTGGCTAATTGAGCAATTTCCGATGAAAATAAAAAAAGACACAACAATAGCTTTGCTTTTAGATGAACTTGGCATCAACAGGGAAACAGTTGTCGTAAGCAAAAACGGCTCCGTTGCCATCGAAGAAGAACCTCTTGAACAGGGCGATACAGTAGATATTATAAAAATCATTTCAGGCGGATAGCTCACTATGCGCTGCGACAACTGCGACGGGGCCCCGGTATACAACAGGCGATACAGCGGCCAGAAATTCTGCCATGACCACTTCACAGAGTATTTTGAAAGGAAAGTAAAAAAGACAATCAACGACTCTGGCATGATAAAAAGAGGTGAGCGCATCGGCGTTGCACTATCTGGGGGAAAGGACAGCATTACCCTGCTCTCTATTCTAAACAAAATGGAAGACATAGAACTTTTCGCGATAGCAGTAGACGAGGGCATCAAGGGCTACCGGGAAAAATCATTGCATGTTGCAAAAAAATTCTGCAAAGAGACTGATATTTCGCTTGAGATTATTTCTTTCAAGAATTCCTTTGGAGTGACTGTTGACGAAACAAAGGACCATGCCTGCTCTTTTTGCGGGGTTCTACGAAGGCGGCTCCTTAACGACAGGGCAAAAGAGCTGGGCTTAGACAAGCTTGCAACAGGCCACAACCTCGACGATGAAACGCAGGCCATAATGATAAACTACATCAGGGGCGACCCTGAACGGCTTCTGCGCCTTTCAAACTCAACTCATAGCGATAAATTCGTGCCCCGCATAAAACCCCTGCAGGAAATGCCAGAAAAAGAGGTCGGCCTTTACGCAGTCCTCAACTTTAATATCGATTTTTCCGAGTGTCCATACGCCGGGGACTCATTTCGTACAGGAATCCGTGATTTCATAAACACACTCGAGCGCGACAACCCGGGCATCAAGTTTTCGATAAAGAGGGGATACGAGAAACTCACACCCTATCTCGAGTCGTATCCAACGAAGGAACTTAAAGAATGCCCGCTCTGCGGGGAGCCGACATCAGGCGAGGTTTGCAAGGTGTGCGACATGCTCCAAAGCACCAAAATGTTTATAAATGATAACAAAAACAGACGAGAATAGCTAGTTTTATTCTTTCTCTAGGAAGGTTAAGCTATGGAAAATTTGGATAAAATAAACGAATACATGAAAGGAACAACAACAGTAGGCATTACCTGCAGGGACGGAGTTGTGCTTGCATCTGATACGAGGGCAACCATGGGAACATTAATCGCCCACAAGTTTGTAAGAAAGAGTTTCATGTTAGACAATCATCTTGGCGCGACTGTAGCCGGAGCTGTCGCAGATGCCCAGGCACTAATCCGGTGGATACAGTCGGAGGCAAAGCTTTACCGCATGAGGCAAGGAGAGGAGATGAGCGTGGATGCGCTTGCAACACTTCTAGGGAACATCATGTTCTCTCATCGGTATTACCCGCTCATCGTGCAGCTAATCGTAGGGGGAACCGACAAAAAAGGCCCAAAGCTCTATTCAATCGACCCGCTTGGAAGCTCGATTGAAGACACAGTAATCTCCACAGGTTCAGGTTCCCCGGTTGCATACGGCGTACTGGAGGACACATATAGAGAAGGCATGAGTGTAGACGAGGGTGTCAAGGTTGCAGTAAGAGCACTACGTGCTTCACTCCAAAGAGACGCAATGACAGGCAATGGGATAGACGTTGTAAAAATCACGAAAGATGGATTTGTGAAGCTCCAAGACAAGGAAATAGAAAAGCTAGTAAACGAACAATAAACTTCACCGGGCAGGGATTTTACTCTAACCGGAAACATCTAAATATTACATGGAATTTTGAGGCAGCTTAAATGGCAGTGGATGACAATCTCACTTCAATAAAGGATGCAGTAAAGAAAAAGCTCTCACTCACAGCTTTGATAACCAAGGTGGACTTTCAGGGCTCAGGCGTAGTACTGTACGCAAAAAATCCGTCTGCCCTGACACAAAACGGGGATGAGATAAAGGAGCTTGCAAAATTAATTAGAAAAAGAGTGATAGTAAGGCCTGACCCCTCTGTTTTAATGGACCCGGAAAAAGCAAGCAAAAAAATTTATGAGATAGTACCTGAGGACGCAGGTATCACAGATATTCATTTCGACCCTAATTTTGGCGAGGTCATAATAGAGGCAAACAAACCCGGCATGGTCATCGGAAAATCCGGCAAGACATTAAATGAACTAAAGCTGCAGGTGGGCTGGATTCCAAAGGTTATGAGGACTCCCCCGATTCCCTCAAAAATAGTTGACAGCGTAAGGCAGCTTCTTATAAAATCAAGCGACGAGAGGCATGAGATTCTAAGAAAGGTCGGAAAAAGGATTTACAGGACCCCCGGCAGGAGAAACGGCGAATGGATAAGGGTCTCAAGCTTTGGTGGTTTCAGGGAAGTTGGAAGGTCTTCATCATACCTTCAAACACCCGAAAGCAAAGTGCTCATTGACTGCGGCATAAACGTTGCAGCAGGAGACAACGTAAACGCATTCCCGGCCCTAAACCTCCCGGAATTCAACCTCCAGGACCTTGACGGCGTCGTTATAACACACGCGCATCTCGACCACTGCGGTTTCGTGCCATATCTTTATTACATGGGATATGAGGGGCCAGTATATTGCACACCCCCGACGCGCGACTTGATGTTCCTTTTGCACTGGGATTATCTTGATGTCATGGACAAGGAAGGGCGCGAGCTTCCCTATCCAAGGAAATTCATAAAAGAGACCGCAAAACACGTCATCCCCCTTGAATACGGGGAAGTAACCGACATAGCGCCGGACATAAAACTCACAATGCACAACGCAGGCCATATCCTCGGCTCATCAATCGTGCATTTCCACATAGGCGACGGCCTTTACAACCTCGCTTACACCGGGGACTTAAAATTCGAGCGCTCCCGGCTCCTTGAATCAGCAAGCGTCCGCTTCCCGCGACTTGAGGCCCTCGTTACAGAGAGCACATACGGCGGCCGCAAGGACATCCAGCCACGCCGCGTTGATGCAGAGAAGATGCTTATGGATATAATCAATGAAACCCTCAATCGCGATGGCAAGGTGCTAATACCCGCTTTTTCAGTTGGCCGTGCGCAGGAGGTAATGGTTGCCGTTGAGGACCAGATGTCAAAAGGCGTCATAAAAGAGGCCCGCGTGTACCTTGACGGCATGATATGGGAGGCTACCGCTATCCATACGACTTACCCCGAGTACCTCAACAGGGAACTCCGCGACCAGATTTTCCACAAGGGGAAGAACCCCTTCACCTCCGAGATATTCAGGAGGGTTTCAAGCCCCGAGGTTAGAAAAGAGGTAATGGAGGGCGGCCCGTGCATCATAATCTCAACATCCGGCATGCTCACAGGAGGCCCAGTAATGGAGTACCTCCGGAACCTCGCTTCAGACGAGCGAAACAGCCTCGTGTTCGTCGGATACCAGGCAGAAGGCTCGCTTGGCCGAAGAATCCAAAAGGGGTGGAAGGAAATCCCGATGTCTGAAAACGGCAAGCAGGTAATAGTCGAGATGAATATGCAGTCCCACACGGTAGACGGCTTCTCTGGCCACAGCGACAGAAACCAGCTCATAAACTACATCCGCAACATAAAGCCAAAGCCCGACAAGCTCTTCACTGTCCACGGCGAGGAATCAAAGTGCATAGAACTCGCCTCAAGCCTCTACAAGACCTTCAGGTCCGAGAGCCGGGCACCGCAGAATTTCGAGACTTTCAGGTTGAAGTAATTCGCACAACTCCCTAAAGGAAAAATATTTAAGTTGCCAAATTGAGGTGCTATCAAGAGGGATTTATGAAATGAAGAAAACAGCTTTGTTTGTGTTTATTTTTTTGGCCATCGCTCTTGTAAGCGGCTGCACTGGTGATAAGGTAGAACAAGAAATCAAAACTGATGAGGGCACTGTAAAGATAACAGGAACCATGGGAGATGATTCAGATTGGTGCCCCGAGGGAGGAGACTGGACGATGTCTGCCTCTTTAGCGGAAGGGGATATGTCTGCTACCTGGAAAATTGACAGGCTCATAACAAGCGGAAAATACGCTGGTTTTTGCCATGTTATCTATACAGCAACCGGCCCAGAAGGAGACTCAAGAATGGATTACTACTTTGACGAATCCGGGGAAAACGGCTATATTGAGATGGATATTGGCGGCCAGAAGATAAGCCAGGAATGGCACAGTTGAATTTCTAAAAGGTCAAACGCTCTAACTTTTTTTATGCATATTCAGCATTGTTTATGTTACGTACCCTAAAATATAGATATACTTCAAAATTCCGGGATTTTCAGGCTCAAATAACTTTATTAACCCTCCCACATATCTCATTCCATGCCCCGTGAAATGACCTACGCCGACGCAGGCGTTGACATCGACACCGAGAATGAGGTTATTGATGCAGTTGTTTCAGGCATTAAAAAAACACTTACTTTTCGCAAAGGGCGTGTCGGCGAGGCCATAACCGGCATAGGGCACTTCTCTGGAATCATCGGCCTCGACAAGAAGCGTGCGCTCGCGCTTGCTGCTGACGGGGTCGGCACAAAGATTCTCGTGGCCGAGATGATAGGGAAGTATGACACAATTGGCATTGACCTGATTGCCATGAACGCGAACGACCTCATCTGCACTGGCGCCGAGCCTGTGACGATGCTTGATTATCTTGCCGTAGAGAAACATGACCCCCATGTCACCGCCGAAATAGCCAAGGGCCTCACCACGGGATGTGAAATGGCAGGCATATCGATTTCAGGGGGGGAGCTTGCGACCCTGCCCGAGGTTGTAAGGGGCATTGATTTGGCAGGCTTCATGGTGGGGATTGTTGACATTGATAAAATCATCACAGGCCGCGACATAACGCCGGGGGACGCTGTCGTGGGCTTTGAGAGTTCCGGCATACACTCAAACGGGCTCACGCTGGCAAGGAAGGC
>JAHJSX010000089.1 GCA_018830205.1 archaeon
GCAGTATTCTCAAAAGACGCAATTGGCGGCGAGGAAGTTGTCGATGCCATCTTAACCGCTTACGCTTTTGCAGCCGCCGACCCCTACAGGTGCACAACCCACAACAAGGGCATCATGAACGGCGTAACTGCGGTAGTTCTTGCAACAGGAAACGACACAAGGGCAGTTGAAGCTGGCGCACACGCATATGCCGCGTTCAGGGGAGAGTACAAACCGCTCACGCATTATGAGAAAAACAGTGATGGAGACCTTGTTGGCAGCATAGAGATTCCAGCAGCCATCGGACTCATTGGCGGCGCGACTGCGGTGCACCCTGTTGCAAAGGCGAACGTAAAAATACTGGGTGTCAAGTCGGCCTCCGAGCTTGGGGAAGTAATGGCGGCAGTTGGCCTTGCACAGAACTTTGCAGCACTTCGCGCGCTTGCGACAGAAGGCATACAGCGGGGGCACATGTCTCTTCATGCAAGAAACATCGCACAAACAGCAGGCGCTGCTGGAGATGAAATAGATAAAGTCGTAGAACGTCTTGTGGCCGAGGGGAAAGTCAGGATGGACAGGGCAAAAGAGATTCTTGATGAAATCCGGAAATGAATCAACTGGCTGCCACTTTTATTAAGTCACCGTCACGCGCCAAAATTTCAAACCCATTTCTTTCATACCAATCGGTTCTGCCCCCGAAGACCCATGCATGGAGGTTGCAGCATGAGAAATCTTCGACGAGCCTTTTGAGGAGTGTCGTGCCTATGCCGCTGCCACGCATCATCCGCTCCACGTTTATCATCATGATTTCAGTACCCTCTTCACTCCCTTTTAATCTGGCCGTGGCTACTACCTTTGAGAAATTATCATCCCAAACGAGATATTCGTGGTCACCCTCTCTGCTGATGCGTTCAATGTCCATACCCGCAAACGGTAGCAAAAATGATATATAAAGTTTGCGCACAATCATTATCATATGAAATTTTGCAAGTATCACGGCGCAGGAAACGACTTTGTTCTAATTGATAATAGGGCAGGGGAAATTCCTGAGGATAAAAAGGCCTCGCTTGCAAAAAGAGTCTGCGATCGCAGCGGCGAAATTGGAGCGGACGGCCTGTTGCTTGTTGAGACATCAGACGTGGCGGACGCAAAGATGCGCATCTTCAACCCTGATGGCAGCGAGCCTGCGATGTGCGGGAACGGTATAAGGTGCGTTGCAAAGCACGTTCACGACAAGGGCATAACAAAAGACGAAATCGCGATTGAGACACTTGCAGGCATAAAGACTGTGAGGATGTCAAAAGAAAACGATATCACTTATGTTAGGGTAAACATGGGGAAACCTCTCCTTGAGAGGCGAGACATACCTGCTACTGGCGAGGGGAGGCTCTTTGAAGAAAATATTGAGGCAGCCGGCAAAGAGCTAAAAATATATGCTGTAAACACAGGAGTCCCGCACGTTGTAATCTTTGTCAGCGATATAAGATTGGCTGAGGTAAAAAACGTTGGCAGGGCAGTGAGGAACCATCCTCTATTTCCCAAAGGTACGAATGTAAATTTTGTAGAAATTGTTTGCGCCAACCTGTTCAAAATCAGGACGTACGAACGGGGCGTCGAAGACGAGACACTTGCATGTGGGACTGGCATAACCGCGGCAGGCGTTATATGTGTGATGATAGGGGAGGCAAATTCTGAGGATTCCATCGAGATTGTTGCAGAGGGGGGAACGGTATACGTGGAAGTAGATTTGAAAGGCACTGAAATAGAAACAGCATACATGAAAGGGCCAGCGGAATTCGTCTCTGAGGGCGAAATAGATGTTTGAAATCACAGTGGACAGTAAAAAATGCAATGGCTGCGGCAAGTGCCTGGACACGTGCCCCAAGGGTCCGAAACTCTGGAAGATTGAAAACGACAAAGCGACTGTAATGGATGTTAACTTTTGCATAAACTGCGCCGCCTGCGCTGCCATGTGTCCAACAGATGCCATAAAAATAAAATACAGGTAAGAAGGATGAGCGTCAAATTCCACGAGGCAACAAGGGAGAATAGAACATCTTACTATAATGAAGAGTGGAGGATAAAGGACGTTCCAGATTATATCTTAGAAACACTGTCCAAACGGGAATTCGGGTTCGACCACGATGGGACTGGCCCAAAAGACAGGTACAACAGATTCGAGTCGCCGGAGGCGCTGGCAGAATTCTTACAAAAACGCGCCCCTTATGCAGTATATTGCAGCGTTTCGTTTTATGAGAAACCACAGAATCGAGAAGGGTGGGAGGAGGCTGAGCTCGTATTTGACATCGATGCAAAGGAGCTTACAATAAAATCTTGCTGCAAGATAGGGGAAGTTTGTGAAATCTGCCTAGACAATGCAAAGAACGTTGCAATGGAAGTAGTTAGGCTCATGAGGGAAGACTTAGCACTTGAAGGTATTTACACTTCTTATTCAGGAAGAGGATATCACATACGGGTTCACGACAAGGACATAATGCCCCAAGATTCTGAGGTAAGGGCAAACATCTTTGACTATGTTAGGGACCGCATGTATACCTCGCCAAAAGATATGCAGAAACCTCCTGCTTTACTATTTGATGAAGAGCGCAAGGTAAAAGATGTACTGGAAAGAACTGTACCCTTTTCAAACCTCACAAAGGAGATTATGAAAACACTCATCAGAGACGGGACTTCAGAACGCCTCATCTTGAATGTGCCAGGAATCGGTAAAACTACTGCAGATAAAATTTTTGGAAATAGTCAGGATATCATGGAATGGATGGATAATAACAGTGTGAAAGAACTTAGGAAATTACTCGGCCCAAAGAACACGCAGAACTTCCTGGAACACGTCTACATGGGCTACATAAACCTGATGGATGCAAAGGTAACGGTTGACACCAAACGAATTTTAAGGCTCCCTTCGTCCCTCCATTCAAAAATCAGCAGGAAATGCATCCATGTTGAAGATTTAAAAAATTTCAAGCCGGAGCACGAAGCAGTTCCAAAATTCACAAGGGATGAGAAATGAATCTCTTAAAGAAGAATAATTTTCTTTTTACAATCGTCGTGTTTTCTATATTTGCGATTACTCCTCTGCTTAGGCCTGATTTCTTCGTTTCAAATGAGCTGCTTGGCCCCGTATACCGCTTAGTTGAATTAGATGTTTCCATTAAGGACGGGGACTTGTTTCCAAGGTGGTCACCAGACCTTTATGGAGGGCTCGGAGGTCCTCTTTTTCATTATTATGCACCCTTTTCATATTATGTTGCAGAGCTTTTTCATTTGACCGGGCTTGGCTTTATAAAATCTATAAAGGCCACATACGCTGCCTCTTTTATTTTATCAGGTGTTTTCATGTACATATTTGCTAAAAACAGAATGAATAAAAATGGCGCATTCGTGGCAGGGATTCTTTATATGTATGCTCCATATAGGTTTGAATCAGTATATACAAGAGGGGCCTTTACAGAGGCTTTCACATTCATATTTTTACCCCTTATCCTTCTAGCTTTTCATAAAATAGCAACGCAGCAAAAAATTGATAGATATTTTGCACTTGGCTCGCTTTCGCTTGCTGCACTGATTTTTTGCCACAATATAATTGCGCTTTTTTTCACGGGTTTTTTAGTGGTTTATTTATTATTTCTCACATATGAATTCCCTTCATCCAAGACAAAAACATTTTCAGCAGTTGTCATGGGCTTGGGTCTATCCTCTTTTTTTTGGATTCC
>JAHJSX010000090.1 GCA_018830205.1 archaeon
CCCGGGCCTCGTCTTTCTCGTATTCATCTTTTTTAATCCTCGCGGACTTTTGCCCCTTTGGCCTTATTTTTGCAAGCGCGCCGTACTGCTTGAACTTTGACAGGTCAAAATAAATCGAGCCGTCGCTTCCCCTGTATGCAAAGCCCTTCTCGATTAGTCCCTCTATTACATGCACCATGTCAGCTATGTGCTCTGTAGCGCGGGGGGTTATGTCGGGTTTTTCGATGTTTAGGGCTTCAAGGTCCTCGAAAAAAGCAGACTCATAATGTTTGGTGAGTTCACCAAGGGTGACACCCCCCCTCTTTGAATTCCTTATTGTCTTGTCGTCAACGTCTGTGATATTCATTACATGCGTGACATTGAAGCCACGGTATTTCAAGTACCGTTTGAAAACATCCTGAAATACGTAGGCGCGGAAATTCCCTATGTGGGCAAAATCGTAAACAGTCGGCCCGCAGGTGTAAATCTTAACTTCCCCTTCCCTAAGCGGTGCAAACTCCTCTTTTTTTCTGCTAAGAGTGTTGTAAATGAGCATGGAATAAACTATCGGCGTTTCTATGACTTAAAACTAAAGGGCGTCTCTTAGAGACTCGTCTATTTCCCTTTGTTTCTCATAGAGCCAGATGAGCTTTTCTCCAAAGTTCATGACTTTCCATTCCTCTGGTGGTGTTATGCCTTCCATACCCTTTCCGCCGCTAGCGCGGTTATATAAACCTTCCCATCTCTAAAGGCAAATTCCTATGCCGGTGGCAGTGATTCTCTTCATGCTCCCTTGGACAATAATATTTAAATAGTCTTACATTACATGGTAGAAGCATTATAGGAGGAATTATCTTGGATTCTATTATCGGAGATGCATTAAAGCAGGGTGCAGAAGCAGAAAGTGTAGGAATGAAAAGCAAGCCAGGTAACCCCGGGCCAAAGGGTGACCTAGACGGCGAACTTGAAAAGATTCTATCAAGGACTAAAGCAAGGATTCTTGTTCTGGGGGCCGGTGGGGCTGGAAATAATACGATGACCCGGCTTATGGACATCGGTATTGAAGGTGCAAAGACAATAGCCATTAACACCGATGCACAGGATTTGTTATATTCACGCGCCGATGAGAAAATCCTGATTGGGCGCGAGCTTACAGGAGGTCTTGGTGCAGGCTCTATCCCGCAAATAGGGGAAGAAGCTGCAAAGGAGAGCGAGCAGGAACTCAAAGAAAGTCTTCAAGGAGCAGACCTTGTATTCGTCACGTGCGGTCTTGGCGGCGGTACGGGAACTGGAAGCGTTCCGGTTATTGCCAACATAGTTCAAAAGCTTGGAGCCCTTACGGTTGCTATAGTGACATTCCCATTCACCATGGAAGGCCTGCGCAGACGCGGAAACGCCGAGATGGGTCTTGAGAAGCTGCGAAAGGAGGCAGACACTGTAATTGTTATACCAAACGATAAGCTCCTTGAGATAGCACCGAATCTCCCGCTGCCTGCAGCTTTCAAGGTTGCTGATGAAATTCTTGTGAGGGCCGTGAAGGGCATCACTGAGCTTATTACAAAACCCGGACTCATTAACCTTGATTTTGCAGACGTGCGTGCAGTTATGGAAGGCGGCGGCGTTGCAATGATTGGAATGGGTGAAAGCGACACCGAGAACCGTGCGATAGAGGCGATTGAAAAGGCAGTAAACAGCCCGCTGCTTAGCGTGGATGTTACAGGCGCAAAAGGCGCGCTTGTAAACGTCGTGGGCGGGAATGACCTCACACTTGCAGAGGCCGAGCAGGTTGTCCAGGTTGTATCCGAAAGGCTTGACCCCCGGGCCAATATAATCTGGGGTGCGCAAATTGAGGAAGAATTGGACGGCATTTTGAGAGTAATGCTGGTTATAACAGGGGTAAAGTCAAAGCAGATATTCGGAGCAGAAGAGAGTGCAAGACCTGAGAGGGAGGTCCGCCTGAAACGTGAGCTCGGCATAGACTTTCTGGAATAATGATAAATGAGAAGATAAAAGAGTGGAACAGGGTAATAAAGCTCTCGCGAAAGCCAAAACGCGCCGAATTTGAGATGATTGCAAAAATCACAGGACTTGGCATGGCTTTGATTGGAGCAATCGGTTTTATTATACGGATGGTTTTGCAGGTTACAGGCATAAATTTATAAAGCATTAGCGAGACTAAAACTACTTTCCTTTTGGAGAATTTACCAATGTCAGGAAAAATATTCGCAGCAAGGACCACAATAGGCCAGGAAAGAAACGTGGCAGATACAATTGCCAATAGAACCGAGAAGGAGCATTTCGGCATTCAGGCAATTCTTGTCCCATATGACATCAGAGGATACATAATGGTCGAGGCCACAGACAAGACA
>JAHJSX010000091.1 GCA_018830205.1 archaeon
CTGCCCGGGCCCCCTATAACAAGTACCGTGTTTCCCTTCGGATAGCCCCCGTTTGCAAATAAAGGATCAAGGCCGCCGATGCCTGTCTTTACGTATTCCATTAAAAACCTCCAACAAAGTAAACTCTGTTCCCTTGTATTTATAATTTTTTGCACCCGTTAAAGCAGGCTCTGCACGAACTCTGCAAACTCGGGTGGGAACTGGGTCACAATCGAGCTTGCCTCTTTTATGTCGATTTCCCCGAATTTCATGCCCTGCATGAACTTTGCGATTTTATTGAGGTCGTCGTCAGAGAGCTTCTCGATTATCTCCTTTACGCGAAGCGAGCGCATGAGGCCCTCGCCGACTTCCTTCCACCACAGTTCATGGTATTTTTGCAGGAATTCCTTTGAGAAATTGCCTGCCGCAAGCGCCTCGCCAATCACGCCTGCCGCAAGCGTTCCGCAGTGCATTGCATTGTAAATGCCCCCGCCGGTGAGAGGGTCGACATGCCTTGCAGAATCCCCAACAAGCAGCACCCCATTTCCAACGCTTTCTTCAAGGGGGCCCTGTACCGGCACGCCCCCGACGACGATGCTTGCAACGCTCCCCCTTGCCAGGTTTTCGTGCTCGGCAATGAATCTCTTAAGATAAACAAGAGCGGTTTCCTTTGTCTTCCTGATGCCAAGGCCCACGTTTGCGACATCCGGCCCCTTCGGGAATATCCATACATACCCTCCGGGCGCATATTTTCCCCCAAGATAAAACTCAAGGACGTTTGGCTCCTCCATTTCAATTCCCACCAGCTCAAACTGCACGTTGGATGTCATCTCGCCAAGTTTTGTCCTGTTGCTTATGCCTGCCCATCTTCCAACGCGGCCCTCGATGCCATCAGCGCCGACGACAACATTGCATTTTACGTCGTACTCATCGTCAAAGTGGCGCAGTTTTACTCCTTTTACGGTGCCGTTTTCTGTGATTAGGCCTGTTGCAGTAGTCCTGGTGCGAACCACGGCCCCCGCCTTTGCGGCAAGAATGCCAAGGTGCTTGTCAAACATGCGCCGTTCAAGGCAATAGCCGTTTGGCTCCTCTGTTCGCATGTCGACCTTCGTGCCATCAGGCGAGTAAAGGTAATCGCCGTAAATCTCCTGGGCTATGAATTTTGGGTGAGGCGTTATACCCAGCTCTTTTAGGCCGGCGACACCTGTCCCCTCGCCGCAGCGCACAGGCATCCCGATTTCGGGCCTCTTTTCTACCATCAGCACGCTCGCGCCTTCCTGGGCAAGCGTCCTTGCAGTCATTGACCCGCCGGGGCCTGCGCCAACCACTACAACGTCATAGTCCATGAATCGCACCAACCGGACACGCCTTTATGCAAATCCCGCATCTTTTTTCGTTGTGGATATGCTGCTCGCAATCCATGTTGATTTCTACAACCCCCGAGTCAAGTAGCTCTATTGCCATCTTCGGGCAGACGTTCGCACAGGTTCCGCAGTAGAAGCAATGATAGTCTATTTCCATTCACTTACCTCAAAGTCTTGTCAAGGTTTGTACTTGTTTCAGGTATAAAAGTTTCGTGGATGCTTATGGAAAAATTTATTATAGTTTGAAAGTAGAACTTGGCCTGTAGGGCAAACGAGGACAACGGAGATGGGTGGAGACAAAAAAGAAAAAGCAGGCGAGGGAAGCAGGGGGTCATGGGGCGTACATCAGGACTCCCGCTATGTCGAGAGCATTATAAAGTCAATGAGCGATACCCTGATTGTAATCAATCCTGACACAACGATACGCTCTGTCAATCAGTCGACTCTGGATTTGCTTGGGTACCAAGAGGACGAACTTGTAGGCAGGACTATTGAGACTGTTGTCGAATTCGAGGAGGAGGAAGGGAGGATTATCTTCATGGAGACGTTCATGATGGGGGACCTCATAGACCGGGACTTTATCAGTGATTATGAGATGGCCTACAAGTCAAAAGATGGAAGAAAGATACCTGTGTCGCTTTCTGGCTCGATAGTGAGGAGTGATGACGGGAAGATGTCCGGCATCGTGGTCGTCGCAAGGGACATAACCCGGCGCAAGAAGGCGGAGCAGCAGATAAGGGGTATAATAGACGCCGCGCCCGACGTCATTCACGTAATATCGCCCGATATGAGGATAATCAACAAAAACGCTGAAAGTGAAAAACTGTTCCCCTACATCAATGTCGGGGACCACTGCTACGCGGCTTTGCATAAAAGAAAGGAGGCATGCCCGCACTGCGGTGTTACGAAGGTCTTTGAAGATGGCGAGAAGCATGCCCACGAGTCCAAAATCAAACTGCCGAATGGCAATACGATTATGGTTTATTCTACCTCATCCCCGATATTTGACGAAAATGGCGGCATAGCGGCCGCTGTTGAGATACTGCGCGACATCACCAGGCG
This sequence comes from archaeon, assembly GCA_018830205.1. GTDB lineage: Archaea > Hydrothermarchaeota > Hydrothermarchaeia > Hydrothermarchaeales > Hydrothermarchaeaceae > JAHJSX01. Next base: position 2,406 of record JAHJSX010000091.1, read on the forward strand.
CAAGGAGGCAGAACAGGATTTGAGGATGTTCTCGCAGGCTGTGGAAGAGGCCGCGGACGCAATCAACATGATGGACAGGGATGGAAACTTCATTTTTGTAAACCCTGTGTTCTGCAAGATGCACGGATATAAAAAAGAGGAGCTTTTGGGCAAGAGCTTTTTGATTACCATCCCGGAAGGAAGCAGGGATGCTGCCATGGCGTACTTTAAGGATGCCATCAGTGAAAAGAAAAAGCCCATGGCTTATGAGGGCAAAAGCATGCGAAAAGACGGCCGCGTCATAGACGTGCACGGCAACTGGAGCTATATTTATAAAGACGATAAGGTCAACGGCACGATGGCAGTGCTGCGCGACTTCACGGAGCGCAACAAGGCAGATCAGAGGGTAAGGGACATCATAAACGCAGCGCCCGACATTATACATGTGATTTCTCCTGACATGAAAATAACCACCAAGAACACGGCAAGCGGGAAGGCGTTCCCACATATCAAGGAAGGGGACCACTGCTACGCGGCCCTGCATAAAAGAAAGGAGCCCTGCCCTCACTGCGGTGTTACGAAGGTCTTTAAAGATGGCGAGAAGCAGTCCCATGAGTCTGCAATTACGCTTCCGGATGGCAGCTCAATTATAGTTTACTCAACTTCGTCCCCAATCTTTGATGAAAAGGGGAATGTGGTGGCTGCCGTGGAGATGCTTCACGACATCACCGAGCGCAAAAAGGCGGAAGCAGAGATTAAAAAATACGCAAAAGAACTCGAAGCCGCAAACCGCCTCAAGGACCTCTTTACAGACATCATCCGGCACGACCTTTTAAATCCTGTCGATATTATCAAAAACCTTACAGAGATGCTCGCAGAGGATGAGAAGTACAAAGACTCAAAAGACCTCCAGATGATACTCCAAAGCGCAAAGAAAACTGAAGAGATGATTCAAAACGCCTCAAGGTATGCAAAACTCGAAGATATCACTGAACTTGAGCTTGAGGACCATGACCTTGGCAGTGTTATCAAGTTCGTAATCGCCGACTTCAGGCCCTTCCTTGAAATGAATAACATGAAAGTCGAGTACAACCCCCAGGGCGAGTACCCGGTTAAGGCAATCTCTATGATAGAGGATGTCTTTTCCAACCTGTTGTCAAACGCCATAAAGTACACACCGGAAGGCACAACCATAACAATTGCAATCGAGGACAAGGGGAAGAGCTGGCTAATATCCTTTGCAGACCAGGGTGAAGGCGTGCCCGATGAGTACAAGGAGTCCCTGTTTGACAGATTCACTAGACGTAAAAAGGAAGGGGTCAAGGGTTCCGGCCTTGGCCTTGCCATCGCCCAGCGCATAGTGGATTTGCACGATGGCAAAATATGGATAGAGGATAACCCCAAGGGCGGGGCAGTTTTTTGTGTGAGCCTGCCGAAGTAGTTTTTTACTTAACAAACGAATCCAGGTTTGACTGGTTTCCAGTGTAAAAGTTCTGTGCAGCTTTACCAGAAAAAATCATCTCGCCGTATTTTCCGCCTCCGCCTTGTGTGATTTTGAAGTTTCCTTTCCGGTATGACCCTATCAGGATTGCAAGCTTTTCCCCGCCTTCTTTTCTTATGTCCTCAATCGGTGCGTCGATTAGCACTGCTATCTCTGTATCAAAGTGCTCGACCAATTTCTTCCATGCGTCCTGGACCTTGTTTGAATAAGGGGTCTTTACGCCCAGTGCAACAGACAGTATGTCTGCAAGGGGCGCGATTCGGATATAGGGTGGTCTTGGTTTTGGGTTCTCGTGGGGCGCTTTTTCAAAAAGCTCTTCCGAGCGGTCATACACGCCCTTTTTCATTCTTCCCCCGCACACCTGGCATTTGTAATCGTAGTTTTTCGCGTCATTGTGCTTGTAGAGCGTGAAGCATTTTATGCAGGCCGTGCGGTGGTACTTGCCCAGGCGCGGGTCGAGGCCCACGTTGAGCTTTATGCCATCGCTGCTGATTGCCTTCATTATGTCCTTGAATGTAAGGTCTTTTACCTCGACCCTGTTGAACTCGCGGCCAAGGCGGTTCGGCCACGGGGAGTGGGCGTCGGAATTCGTAAGGAATGCGACGCCATCAAGCTCCTTTATCCTGCCCGCCATAACGCTGTCAGCGCTGAGGCCGAGCTCAAGAAATTTTACCTTTTTTGTGTTTTTGCCATAGCACTCGCTGATGCTCTCGTACTCCTTGTAGATGCTCGTCCAGGGGACGAACGCATGCGAGGGGCC
>JAHJSX010000092.1 GCA_018830205.1 archaeon
GCTAACTTGTGTCTTTTGGCCCTTTTCCGTGATGCTCCTCTTCCCATTTTGCAACTCTTGGATTTACGACACCGTAGTGCTGTGGCGAATACGGTTTGATGTCAATTACAGGAGAGCCGTCCATTGCGTCGAGGCCTTTGAGGTACAGTTTGTTGCCGTCGACCTTCACTATCCTGCAGGGCGTGATTGCCACGGGATTCGGCCGAAATGGCCCGCCCGAGGCAAAGACCCCGATTTTTGGGTATTTTGGGTCCAAGAAGGGGTGCAATGTAAGACCAATATCTTCTGCAAGATGCATGTGGAATATCACAAAGCAGTGGGAGAAGTGCTTCTCGATATCCAATAAACCCTCCTCATACTCAGGGAAAATCTCAATTATCGCACTTCCTTCACCGTGCTCGTATTCGTGGTGCTGTTCTCTGGATTTAAACTCTGACCTTACAATGCCAATTTGTTTGTAGCAAATTTCCATACAAATTCAATTGTTTTTAACAACCACACGCCAAGGAAAAATTCATTAGATAAGCTGTATGAAACAGGGAGTATATGGCAAAAAATCTGGATTTCAAGGGATTTGTCATTGATTTGGATGGCGTGGTTTACAGGGGGGAGGAGCTCATATCTGACTCCAACAGGAGAATCGCATCTCTTAAAAAAAAGTCGAAGGTCCTTTTTTTGACAAACAACTCAACAAGGACACGGGCAGATTACGTAAAGAAGCTCGCCCGCTTTGGCATCAACACAACTGAAGATGAAATCATCACCTCAGCGTACGCAGCCGCACTTTACATCAAGCAAAACTACAAAAAACCAAATGTTTTTGTAGTGGGGGAGGACGGCCTCAAAAGCGAGCTTTCATGGCAGGGCATACCTACTGGGTGGAGGGGTGCAAATATCGTGCTCGTGGGCCTTGACAGGGAGTTCAACTACCAGAAGCTCTCCCATGCTTTAAGATTGATTCAAAATGGCGCAGACTTCATAGCCACTAACACAGATAATACCATTGTAACAGAAAGAGGAATCCTGCCCGGGGGCGGCTCAATTGTAAGCGCTGTTCAGGCGGCCTGCGGGAAGGAGCCAATTGTTATTGGAAAACCATCGCAGATTATAGGAAAAATCGTACTCGATAGATTAAAGCTAAAGCCAGAGGACGTCTTGCTCCTTGGAGACCGTCTTGAAACCGACATAGCCATGGGGAATATTCTTGGAATGAAAACCGCTCTCGTTCTTACGGGCATATCAAAAAGAGAGGACATCGAAAAAACAGGAATTGAACCGGATTTTGTACTGGATAAGCTGTGATTTATACCGTATGTTTTTTATGTCATAATTGTATATATCCCTGTATATGGGGTGAATTAAGATGGCCAAAATCATGGTTGTTGACGACAACGAAAGAATTTTAGAAGTATTAAGCAAGGTGTTGGAGCGGAAGGGTTACGAAGTAATGGTGGCAAATAGCGGGGAGAAATGCCTTGAGATGCTGAAAAGTGAGAAGCCTGATTTGATTTTAATGGATGTGATGATGCCTGAAATGAATGGCTGGAAGGTTGTAGAGAAGATAAAAGCGGACCCGTCCAATAAAGGCATTATTATTTCAATGCTGACTGTAAAATCGATGACTAGTGACAAGGATAAAAGTTTGATTGACGTCGGCGCAGACTACCACATTTCAAAGCCTATAGACAATGATGAGCTTTTAAGCACAATAAGCCATCTTCTAAAAACGCATGAATAAGGCCTAAAAATCACTTCACTATCTTTGTGATTTCTGTCTCGATGATGTCCTCTGCACCCTTTTCCTTGAGTTTTGGGATTAGTATATTTACGTCCCCTCTAGGCACGACCGTTTCAAGAGCATAATAATCTGAATTATAGAGCTTTGACACCGTTGGGGTTTTCATTGAAGGCAGAATGGATATTAAACCTTCCAGATTTTCCTCTGCCACGTTCATAGTCAAAAGCACCTTTCCGCGGGCCTCTATTACTCCCAGAAGCAGGGTCATTATCTCCTCCATTGCCTTGCGCTTTTCTTTATCCCTCCACGATTTTTTATTTGCAAGGAGTTTTGTGGAGGACTCAAGGATTGTGCCAACAATCTTCAATCTGTTCTTTCTGAGTGTCGTACCGGTTTCGGTGAGGTCAATTACAACATCTACAATCTCAGGGACTTTCGCTTCTGAGGCCCCGTATGAGTACCTTATTTTAACAGGTATTCCCAGTTTTTCGAAATATTCTTTCGTGAGATTTGGATATTCGGTCGTTACCCTGCTGTTTGGTTTTATGTCTTGTGGCTTCTCTATGCCGGAGTCCTCAGGAACTGCAACAACAAGTCGAACGATGCCGGAGCCTTGTTTGCTGTATGGCAAATCAGCAATTACCTCAACATCGGACCCGCTTTCATTTACCCAGTCAAGGCCTGAAATCCCCAGGTCAAAGTAGCCCTCCTCGACATACTTTGGAATCTCCTGGGGCCTTAGTATTTTGACTTTCGAGATTCTTGGGTCACTTATTTGGGGATTGTAGTCTCTGAAACCTATTTTTACATCGAGTGCTGCCTGCTTAAAAAGCAAAATAGTCTGTTCTTCCAGGCTGCCTTTGGGAAGTACCAAGCTCAACATTTTAAAACAACTCAAACCACTCGGGTATATCCAGTGCGGTATCTCTCCATATGGTCGCACTCTCTACTTTCTTATAGCTTTTCCACTCATAGGCATATATTATATCCCCTATATTGTCAACTCTCCACACGGGCTTTATGGTAACTACCACATCGCTTTTATCAAGAGTTGGCAACTCCAAATCAATCGATGCAAGTCTTGTATCTGTCATCTTGTATACAAGGGAATTTTTTAAATTGAACCACTCGTCCCATGCGGGTGCATCTGCTACTTCTTTTTGATATTTTTCATAGTACACGTTTGCCCCTTCCCTGCCGGCGCTTGAGTATGCAGCAGGAGACGATTCTACAAGGGAAGCACCTTCTACTGTCCATGGTGCTGTAATGAATCCAGGTTCACTTACTTCTATTGTGAAACTTTCGTACCACCTGATGACCCTAATCGAGGGGTTTTCCTTTTCAATCTTTTTGGGGTCTATAATGCCCTCACCGGATATGCCGCTTATGTAAATGTCTATCGTGAGTCCTTCATTGGGCCTGAGCCACCATCCCTCCCTGGTACCCAGAGTATTTGTGGGTTTTATGGGGTTTCCCGTCTGGAAACCCTTTCCAGTAAAGACTTCACCCCTTCCAAGAAGGGAGCTGGGGTCGTCCGCGCGGCCATAAATTCTCCAGAGGCTAACCTCTCGCACAGGATATGACCTGGTTGCTCCAGATTTCTCATTGTTAATGGACCACCCAGCAGGCAGCGCCACGAAAATCTTGTCATATCCCCAGTTCTCTATGGTCGCCTCTATTTCAGTGTCAACATCGCCTATGGAGCCCGTAGGAACCTGCATCATTTCAAATCCCACCAGGGCACAGACAGCATCAAGGCTCAACAGTACTACTGAAAGTATGATTAATAACCGTTTCAATTCCATCACCAATACTTTGTTATGGGGCAATTTTAAGAACATAAAATGCTCTCTTCGCTGCAATCCGACGGTCTTGCAATGGTTACAAATACGTTTGCCCTGTCAGCAGAGTTGGGGGATGCTTTAAGCACAAGGTCTGATACTTCTTCCTCGCCAACCTCAAACAATATGAGGTATTCCGCGCTGAAGTCCGCCAGTCCCGTATCTGCCTCAATTTTATTGAGTTTCAACCCGTAATTGCCAAGAACGCCTTCTATGTATCCTTCTTCCAGCTTGCTGGCTGCTGCAGCCCTTTGTATCTGTGATA
>JAHJSX010000093.1 GCA_018830205.1 archaeon
ATCCTGCAAGTAATATAAGAATATTAATTGCACAGACCAATTTGACGCCTGATTTACTCAAAGCCCATTCCACCTACCGTTATGTGCATCCAGGGCCCATTATATTTAACAGCTCAGATTTTTGAAAAAAAAATAAATTTATGCGCTTACTGCCTGCCTCTTGTTTTTATCTTTTTTCTCAAAGAGTACATCGCCGTCTTCTTTGTACCTTTTCAGGACGAAGTGGGTGGTAGTGCCATGCACCCGGTCGAGGGGTGCGAGTTTCTCGGAAACGAACGTGGCCACTTCTTTCATGCTGTCTCCCTGCACAAGCACAGATAAATCGTATTGGCCAGAAATAAGATAAAGGCTTTTGACCTCAGGGAATTTCATTATCCGCTCGGCTACGGAATTGTAGCCTTTTTCCCTCACGGGAGTCACATTTACATCTATTAGCGCATAAACAGACTCTTCCCCAACTTTTTCCCGGTCTATAACGGTTTTGTACTTCCTGATAACGCCCTTTTTCTCAAGGTCCTTTATCATCTTTTTAACTTCAGACTCAGACATCCCCGTCATATCAGCAATCTTCTTTGCGTCCGTTCGGGCATCCTTTTCCAAAATCTTCAAAACATCTTCCATGAGGGAATTTATGTAATAATTTAAATATAAGGCTTGCCCTTAGTAACTGACCATGCCAAGTCTTGAAAAGGTACTGCTTGCCATTGGAGAGCGAAATCTGAAGGTGACCGTCGAGTCTGATGATACCGAACTCATTGAAATCAAATCAGAGAATAAAAACATCGACCTCGTCATAAAAGACAACGAAAAGTTCAAAGAACTTTTAAAGGGGCTTCGCAGATGAAAGGGCTTGAGGCGTTAAAAGGGGTTGCAGTCGAGCTTAAAGAACGGGGCTACACCCTGAACATTCTTGAGGGGGAAAAACTGATTTTAAAAATGGGGGCCGGGGCAAAGCCGGGTCTGCTTTCGGCGTTTGGGCCAATTGAGGTAAAGGACCTCAAGGCAATCTTAAAACTTCTGGAATGAGTCAAGATGCTCGCATTAAAAGTTGCGCGAGAAAACGCAGAACACGTGCGGCGAATTTTAAAAAATGACGGCCTGCTTGACGCCTCGAGAAAGATAGTAAAAAACGAAGAATTCGTGGAATTCCCTGTACTCTCTGGAAATATTCGGGCAATTGACATCGATTTTACCATCGTCAAGCAGACCAGTCCAAAATACCGGCCCCCCTCCCTTAGCTTCGAGGAAGTAAAAAAGACACTTCACGAACGTCTCGACATCGACACCGAGTCGCTCCGGGGAGGCTGGGAGAAAATCGGCGACATCCTGATAGTTGAGCTTCCAGAGTCGCTTGCGGGAAAGAAGCACGAAGTAGGGTCACAGCTTCTAAAACTATTTCCAAAATCAAAATCCGTCGTCAACCGCAAAGCAATCGAAGGCACCCATCGGGAGCCTGCGGTTGAGGTAATTGCTGGGGAAGGAACCGAGACGATTCACAAGGAAAACTACTGCAAATTCAAAATCGATGTCTCAAAGGTCATGTTCTCGGCAGGAAACGTGAGCGAGCGCCAGAGGATGGCAGCTGTCTCAAACAACACAGAGACCGTCCTTGACATGTTCTCAGGCATCGGGCAGTTCTGCATACCTCTTGCTAAACACTCAAGGCCCCGCAAGGTGTACGCAATCGAGAAAAGCCCGGTCACCTTCGAGTTTTTAAAAGAGAACGTCCGGCTTAACAGGTTAAGCAATGTTGAGCCGATTTTGGGGGACTGCAGGGAGGTCTCGACACCAGCGGTTGACAGGATTTTGATGGGCTATTTCTTTGAACCTGAGAAATTCCTCCCGCGCGCCCTCGAATCGCTTGCGCCAGGTGGCACTATCCACTTCCACGACATTGTCATGAAAAAAGATATTCCACAAAGAATCGGAGAATTAAAAAATAAGATAAAAAAATTAGGGCGCGACGTTGAAATCGACCACCACATTGTAAAATCCTACGCCCCGATGAGATGGCATATCGTGTTTGATTTGGGGGCTAAATGAAAATTCTCATCTATCATGCAAAACAGTGCGCCCCCGCGGCCTGCACAGCTGCAAAGCTAAAGAAGTTTGAGCTTGCAAAAGTCTTTTACACGCCCGGCAAGATACCAAGGAATTCCATAGTTTTAAGCCCATTTTCAGATAAAGTTATCTCGAGGGAGGATACAAAGTACACAAAAAATGGGCTCGTTGCGCTCGACTGCTCGTGGAAGCACGCGGAAGAGGTCTTCGCGAACGTGAAAAAGCCGCTTGTACAAAGGGCGCTTCCTCTTCTTGTAGCCGCAAACCCTGTAAATTATGGAAAAGTAAGCAAGCTCAGCACGGTCGAGGCCCTGGCATCCGCGCTCTACATACTCGGCGAAGCGGAACAAGGAGAGTTGCTGCTTAACAAGTTCAAGTGGGGCCCAGGTTTCATAAACCTTAACAAAGCTTTATTAAAGAGCTACTCAAAAGCAGAAAAGGCAAAAGATATAATCAATATACAAAACGAATATTTTGGAGGTAAGTGAAGTGGCAAGATTCCCGGAAGCTGAAAACAGGCTTTTCAAAGTAAAGATCTGCAGAAAGTGCAATGCCAAGAATCCATGGAAGTCCACAGCGTGCAAGAAATGCGGGCACAAAGGACTCCGGCCCAAGCGTAAGGAAGTCAAGGCATGAAGGTATTAGAACACCTTGAAAAAAACACTATTCATCTAACCCTCCTTGACCCGGACAAACAGGCGCCGGTAGAAGCAGGAAAAATTGCAAAAGCAGCTTCAAGCGGCGGCACCGACGGCATCATGGTGGGGGGTTCGCAGCGGATTTCACAGGAAAATCTCGATGCCACGGTATCGAGCATAAAGGCGAACACTAACCTACCGGTCATACTTTTCCCTGGAGGCGTTTCCGGCATATCAAAGCATGCGGATGCGATATTTTTCATGAGCATGCTAAACTCTAAAAACCCTTATTTCATCACAGGTGCACAGGCAATCGGCGCCCCAATCGTAAAAATGGTCGGCATCGAGCCAATCTCGATGGGATACATTGTAGTCGAGCCGGGCGGCGCTGTCGGCAAGGTAGGAGAGGCAGAACTTATACCAAGAGACAAACCAGAAGTAGCGGCAGGCTATGCACTCGCAGCACAGTACCTCGGAATGAGGCTGATATACCTTGAAGCGGGCTCTGGCGCAGACAGGCACGTACCAGCGGAGATGATTTCAGCTGTTAAGGAGGCGATTGATGTCCTTCTTATCGTTGGCGGAGGAATAATGACAGGCGAAGATGCAAAAGCGGTAAGGCGTGCAGGTGCCGACATCATTGTCACAGGAACCCTAGTCGAACAGGTCAAAGACGTCGAGGGGAAAATCAAAGAGATTACAGGGGCCCTAAAGTAAAAACATTACAAGTCCTGCAGCAAGGGGGATTATTATGTTATCCTCAATTTTTGCAGGGAGTGTTTCGGCAGCCATACCAACAATCGCCCCAACAATCGCGATTTGGGGTGAGACAAAGATTGCGGCACCAATAAACGCAGGGATGAATCCTCCAATTGTCCCCTCAATGCTTTTTTCAGGACTATAAACTATTTTATGCCTGCCGTATCGTTTGCCAGCAAGCGTGGAAAAGGAATCTCCAAGCGCCAGAATGATTATCGCAGCGCATGCGATATTTATATTTGAACGAAAAAGCAACAGCGCAAACAAGCTCCCGATAAAGAATGTAATCGTACCTTTCCCTGGAAACTTATCTATCACACTGGCCCTCTCTGTAGAGTCCACAATTTCAGAGATTATGGGAAATCTCACGCCATTTTTGTAGCCATATGAGATAATAAGCGCGGCGATGATGAGAAACAAAAATGTGCTGACGGAGGCGAAAAGCCCGACATAAAATACGTAGAACGGGAAAACCCCCCCGGACATGTGAATCAACTGCCTTTTTGTCTCGAGGTCCATTTTAAACACCAAAATATGAGCTGAAAAGCGGTCCGACCAATACCAGTAAAAGTACAAATGTAACGGTTTTAGATACTGCCATTGTTGCCTTTTCCGCGCCCTTGATTCCAATTTTTGATAATACATCCCTCAGGATGTGGTGGCCGTCTGTTGCAGCAATACCAAGGTGCAGAGGCGCCATATTAATCAGGCCAATGCCCTGGTTAAGCAGGAATATCCAGTACAAAATGCCGTAGATATATTCCTGCACGACCCCATTAAAAGGGGAGGTGACAAATATACCTATATATCCTCGGTCTGGGTAGTTTACCCTCGTTGTTGAAGTAATTGTGAAAGTGCCCCTGTCTGTTTTTATAGTTACATCTTTGTCTGGCTCAAGTTCCACCGTCGCTTTGACAAAATCTTTTGGACTCTGGATTGCAAGTCCATTGATTTCCTCAAGAACCATCCCCTCTTCAAGCACACCAAAAGCCGGCGAGCCCTCCACAACACCGTCAATCTCGACAACCTGTGCATTGAACAAGAAGCCCGAAAATGCAATTATCAAAACAAGCGAAAATATTGCAACAACCATATTGGCAAAAGGCCCCGCCGAATAGACCCGCATCCTGGGGCCCCGCGCCGCCGCTTCCAATTCTTCTTCATCAGGCTCGACAAACGCACCAATCGGGATTATCGTAACTAAAATGGCGCCCATGCTCTTGATTGAAATGCCTTCTCTTCTTGCAAGAATCCCGTGCGCAAATTCATGGACAACAAGAACCGTAATAAGTGCGATTATCCCGTACCAGAAGGGGATAGTAACACCAGGTATTACAAACATTGCCCCTTCAACTGGCTTTCTACCAATGTATGTTGAATAAGCCGCAAGCAGCATGGTGATAACCACGAGCACCATGCCAAGTATTCCAAAAACAATGCCGGCCGACCCGAACACCTTCCAGAATCTTTTGAATCTTGCAACCCTGTCAATAAAACCCTTGAAGCGCTCTGTCTTGAAAAGCAAAATGATTGCATGCCTCTCTGCAGGCAGTTTGCCGACCTTCTCAAGCCCGAGGATTATAAGCCAGCCAAGCGACACTACCACAAAAAACAGAGTAAATGACATTGATCTCCCTTTTATATCATTTCATACATAAATTATGCCTATGCATGTAATAGTCTATATCACTGCCTCAAGTGCGAAGGAAGCAAGTGAAATTGCCGAGGCATTGCTTAAAGAACGCCTCGCCGCATGTGCAAATGTTGTTGAAAGCATCAAAAGCACCTACTGGTGGAAGGGAAACCTTGAGTGCGACGACGAGTCACTCATTATTTTAAAGACGACCGAACGCAAATTCGACGAACTTGCAGCGAGGGCAAAAGAGCTGCACAGCTACGAGAATCCTGAGATTGTCGCTTTGCCAATTTTAAAGGGGAGCAGCGACTACCTTGCATGGATAGATGCAGAGGTTGACCCCAAATCTTAAATACCAATTTAGGCAACCCCTCTAAAATGACGAGAAAAC
>JAHJSX010000094.1 GCA_018830205.1 archaeon
AGCGAGGATTTAAAGGATTAAAAATGAAGGCAGTTCTCGCGTATTCAGGCGGGCTTGATACAAGCGTTTGCGTCAAGATTCTGCAGGAGAAATACAACTGTGATGTAATCACAGTTACGATAGATGTAGGCATATCTGAGTCTGAACTAAAGCAGGCCGAAGAAAAGGCAAAAAAACTTGGGGTTTTGAAGCACTTCACAATAGACGCAAAAGAGGAATTTGCGCGCGACTATGTCTTCAAGGCCATCAAGGCCAACGCAAGTTACGAGGGATACCCGCTTTCAACTGCACTTGCAAGACCCCTGACTGCTTTGAAGGTCGTCAAGATTGCAAAAGAAGAGGGGGCCGACGCGCTGGCCCACGGAGCAACCGGGAAAGGAAACGACCAGTTCAGATTCGATGCGGTTTTCAAGTCCGAGGCGCCCGAGATGAAAATCATTGCCCCTGTAAGAGAGCTAAATCTCACAAGAGAGGAGAGCATTGCTTACGCAAAAGAAAATGACATCCCCTGGGGCATGGACCCGGACAAGTCATACAGCATAGACGAAAATCTCTGGGGGAGAAGCATAGAAGGGGGCATCCTGGAGGATCCCTCGGTTGAACCCCCGGAGGAGATTTACGAGTGGACCAAAATAACGGCGAGCGGACCTGAAACAGTCACGCTTGAGTTTAAAGAAGGAGTGCCAGTAGCTCTCAACGGCACCAAAAAAGGCCCCGTAGAACTCATACAGGAAATGAATGCCATCGCTGGCAAACACGGAGTCGGCAGAATCGACATGATAGAGGACCGCATACTTGGCATCAAGGCGAGAGAGAATTACGAGTGCCCTGGTGCAGTTTCGATAATAATGGCCCACAAAAGTCTCGAGCATCTCGTGCTCAAAAGAAAGGACCTGAAATTAAAAGAGGCAGTGGAGCCGGTATGGAGCGAGCTGGTTTACAATGGAGCATGGAATGATCCACAAAGAATCAAACTGGATGCATTTATCGAATCCACCCAGGAACAAGTGGAGGGTACCGTCAAGCTAAAGCTGGATAAAAAATACTGCGCAGTAGCAGGAATGGAGTCGAAAAAATCGCTATATTCACAAGAGGCTGCGTCATTTGACAAAAAAATCTCCCAGTAAAGCCAATCACAAAGTTTTTTAATGCCAATATCAAATTCTACTTATGTCCAGGTTATTGCTTGTGTGCAGCATATTGATTGTTCTCTCTATGGGTTGCATGGGTGGGGGAAGTGACGAAGCAGCAACAACTGCACCGCCTCCGACTACGACTGCTCCAACAACAAGCGCCCCAACAACAAGCCCGCCGGAAACCGCGGCACCTGAAATAGTCGTACCACCCTGGATGAATGCTGAACTAACAGACCCTGTAAGTCTGGAAACCCTCAAAATAAGCGACCTTAAGGGCAAGACAATCCTGCTTGTTAATTTGGACACAACATTAACCTCCATTCTAAAACAGCAGCAGGCAATGCAGGAACTAAAAGTTAGCCACGGCGATTCAATCGTTTTAATATCTCTAAACCTTGAGAAAAATGAAGACAAAAGGTCGCTTGACGGCTACAAGAAAAAACACGGGTTTGATTGGTATTTTGTCCTGCCGCCACCCGGGATGAAAGACGACCTTGTAGACGACTTCGGGCTTGATGTTATCAATCCTGAAAAGGTCCCAGTAGTTCTCATTTGCGAGGACATGTCTTCAAGGATGCTTGACCAGGGGATTAAATCTGCTGAAACACTTGAAAGTGAACTAGATTCAGGCTGTTAGCTTGGAATTTTCTACTCTACAAATTCCTTGTGCAGGGCACTTGCTGCCTTTCGTGCGTCTTTTTGCTCGACAATAAATGAGATATTCACCTCTGATGAGCCCTGGGCTATCATAAGGATATTTACTCGTGCTTTTGTGGCTGCTCCAAAAACCCTTGCGGCCACGCCCTTGGTGCCACGCATTCCAGCACCTACAACTGCCACAATTGATACATCACTGCTGTGCTTTATTTCAGTTACAACGTCGCGCCCCGGGAATGCCGTCTTCAAGGCCCGCAGAGCTTTCTTCAAATCACTTTTTTCTATTATGAACGAGATGTTTACCTCTGATGAGCCCTGGGATATCATGAGGATGTTCACTCTTTCTTCTGCCAGTACGCCAAAGAGCTTTGCAGCAATGCCAGGGACGCCAATCATTCCCACGCCTGAGACCGTAAGCAGCACAACCTCGTTCTTTACTGCAATTGCCTTGACAACATCTGTGATTTTCTTTTGCTCTTTTACTATCAGGGTCCCTTTACCTTTTGGATTGAAAGTGTTCTTGACCCTTACCGGGATGTTCTTCTCCATTGCCGGTGCGATGGTCTTTGGATGCAGTACTTCTGCCCCGAAGTATGCAAGCTCCTGGGCCTCAATGTAGGATATCTCATCGATTATCTTTGCATTTTTTACAAGATGGGGGTCGCTTGAGAGTATCCCGTCTACATCAGTCCATATCCAGATTTCATCTGCTTCAAGTGCGGAGCCAAGTATTGAGGCAGTAAAGTCTGACCCACTTCTTCCAAGGGTGGTCATGTTGCCTTCCGCATCTCCTGCGATAAACCCGGCTACAACAGGCACTGACTTTTTAATTTTCGGCCCGAGCGAGCGCTTTATTTTTTTGTTCGTAGCACCCCACATAGGAGCAGCACTGCCGAAATTTGAATCAGTAACAATGCCTGCTTCGTACCCTGTGAGCGGCTTTGATTCAATACCCATGGAGCGCAGGGCCCCGCTTAGAATCGGGGATGAGAGCCTCTCGCCAAATGACATTATGTAGTCAAGCGAGCGGGGAGTCAATTCACCTATATATGACACACCCACAAGCACTTTCATGAGCTCAGTGCAGAGCTTTTCAATAGATACTAAAACGCCGTCCAGTTCTTCGTCCGATACAGCTTTTTTTGCCGCAGATGCGTGCGAGTTTCTAAGCGATTTTATGAAGTTCTTTATTCCCTCTTCATCGACTCCTCCCACGACATCGTTTGCGATTTTTACAAGGTTGTCGGTTACCCTCTCCATTGCCGAGACTACTACTACAGTCTCGCGTCTGCGATTTTCGCTTATTATCCTGGCAGTCTCCATCATGCGATCTGGACTTCCTACAGAGCTGCCGCCAAACTTCATTATCAATCTCATCTTGGGTAAAAAAGGGTAATCGGCATATATATAAAGCTTGTTAAGTTATAGGTGTGTTCCCTATAAGCGACGAAAATCCTTCAAAAAATCGGCCGGTTGTGACCCATTCGATTATCGCAATTAACAAAAAGTAAGATTTAAGCCTTCTTTGAAAACATCCGCTTCCAGATGGAATCAAACGTCATGGCCGTCTTCGTCTGTTTTTTCCTTGGCTTTCTTACAAGCTCTACAGACGTACCGCCATGGCGCGACCTTTTGACCCGCACGTCTACGAAAATCGGCTGTTCTGCGACATCACCGACAACAAGCGCCACGCCTGGCTGCAGTTGCATGATTTCCTCCTCAAGATGTGCGCTGAATCCTTCGATGCTCTGGCTTATGGCCCTCATGTCGTTTGGGTTTGTGACTTTCAGGATTATCTGGGTGTTGCACTGGGAGAGAACGCTTTTATCGACCCTTGCAGGTCTTTGTGAAACAATGCAAAGACTGAGCCCGAATTTCCTGCCTTCAGAAGCTATTGTCCTGATAATATGGGTTGCAGAACTTGAACCAAAGCCGCGCTCGGGCGCAAAGTTGTGCACCTCTTCAAGCAAAAGCAAAAGCGGCGGAATCCTCCCACCTTTTCTGGCATCGAACAGGTCCTGGGCGAGCCTCGCGACCACTATATCTTGGATGTCCGGGGGAATGCCCCGCAGGTTAATGATGGATGTTAGTCCCTTTTTGACAAGGTCCTGCGGTCTTACAGGGTTTCCCTCGAATATCTTGCTCTCCTTTATCATCTCAAGGCTTGTTATCAAGTTCCATTTTGCCTTGTTGTCAAATTCATGAATGACTTTAATTAAATCATCGATTGAATACTTCCCATAGCCTTTAACAACCCTCAAGGCTTCAAAGAGTATCCCTTTTTGGCTGTCGGTTATTCTTGTTGGAATTATCTCAATGTAGTCCCCGATAGAAAGCTGTGTCAGGTCAAGCGTGAGCTTTCGGTCAGCCTGGGGATTCAAGTCGATGTTTGGCGTGTATTCTGCGATGTTCTCATATCCCTTGGGGGATATGTTGTAGGCCTCCATGAGCTTTATTTCCTTTTTATTGTTGTTTGGATTCTTAAGTGCTGAATATTCGCCGTGAGGGTCAAT
>JAHJSX010000095.1 GCA_018830205.1 archaeon
AAATTAGATGTAATTGAGAAAGATGAAACATTACCTAAAGACCTATATGTCATCTGTGAGTTTTGTGGGGATTTTCTGAGAGATGAGGCCCAAAAATGTACCTGCCCACATTGTAATTTGATTTTCTGTTTAGTACATAAACAGCCAAAGAAACATAATTGTAAAAACTATGTTGAACCCAAACCCGATAAACCAGTAGAACCGCCTGAACCAGAATTTGTAGGGTGTCATTATTCTTCATGTAACAAGAAGACAAAAGACGAATATTTTTGTGGATATTGTGGACATGTATATTGTAAATCTCATAAGAACCCAAAAAACCACAAGTGCACTCATGAACCTCCCAAGGCAATTGTAGGTGAACTGGACCCCCTCATAGATGTCAAAACAGAGGTTAAACGGGAGGGACGGTTGGGGGTTGTTTTATTAATTCTATTTTTCATCTCTGCAATTTGGGTGGTCACTCATCCAGAACTCATTGGCTTAGGTAAAACACACGTACAAACTACGTCTACACCAACTTTGACACCTGCCCCCCCACCTGAAGAAGACATTGTTGCAACAGAGGGACCACTTATAATTTTAGACCCATTACCCTCTGGTTACGAAGAAAAATACGAAATTCTTGATGCTGAGTATAACGACCAAAACTTCCCTATGCCAAATCCTAAAACTTATAATTTTGGTGTAGTTGGAAAGTACGGAAAAACCAGTTATAAAATTTATGAAAGGGAGAAAAAAATCTATGCATTTGAGTTTGAAGATGAATCAACTGCAAAAGAATTCTTCAATTTATTCGATGAACGGGTCAAAAAGAAAGAACCTACTCCAAGAATAATTGAGATTTCTCCAATAAAACTCAATTTTAGACATAGTCAAAACGGACAATATTCTGGTGTATATTTCCTACTGGAAAATGTTGTCTATTACCTAAAAATGGAGTTTCAGGAACCCCAAGACCTTGCTTACATAAAAGAGAATTTCTTTGGTGTCAAGATTGTTACACCTCCGACAACAGCCCCCCCTACAACTTTACCACCTGAAACATATTCTCCAGTCCCTACTGAAGCTCCACTATCCGAGTATTATACCTTGGAGAAGAGGGTTTTCGAATTGATAAATGAAGAGCGGACTAAGAACGGACTCAAACCCCTTAAGTGGGATGATAGAATAGCTACTGCTTCAAGAAAACATAGTATGGATATGGGAATAAACAATTATTTTGAACATGATTCACTTGATGGGAGAGACTTAAGTGACCGCATAGATGCAGAACGTATCACTTGGTGGAGCCTCGGTGAAAATATCATAATGCAACCTGAGGCTGAAGTAATCCACATTTATATGGGGATTCAAAGTCCTGAGTATCTAAGCCAAGAAGAGTTAGCGGTTAGTATGGTTGAAGGTTGGATGACAAGTCCTGGACACAGGGCAAATATCCTTACTGGCACTTTTCTATCCACTGGAGTCGGGATTTATTATTCCAATAGCTATTATTACGGAACTCAGGATTTTGCAGGATAATCCTCACAACTTTTTTATTAAAATAATCCGTGGAGTTGAACTAAAAGCCCAACTCCGCCTCTGATTTAAATATATATTCGGTAGCCACGGCACCTAAGATTTAAATAGTTAGACCAATTAATTGTTTATTGGTGGCGCCACGATGACAAAAATCATGGGAAAATCTCTTCTTGGAAGGAATGTTGTGAGTGATAGAGGGACAGTTATAGGCAAACTTGTTGATCTGTCTGTGGAAACTGTGGCCGGCAAGGTTATGATGCTTATTGTAAAGCCCGACAAATCAATTGAGACAAAATATTTCAGGCTTAACGAGCGAAACGAGATACTGATACCATTTACCGCCGTGAAAGCCGTGAAAGACGTGCTGATAATAACAGACGGCGGCATTCCAAGGGCTTAGAATAATTTTAACCGGCATGCATTTTAGAAAACTCGCTTTCGAATTTTGAAAACCTGTTTTCCTCAATTGCTGCTCTTGCTTTTTTCATCAATTTTCTAAGAAAATGCAGGTTGTGAATTGTGACAAGGCGCATGCCAAGTGTCTCGTATACAATCATTAGGTGGCGTATGTAGGCCTTTGTGTAGTTTTCGCACGCGTAGCATGTGCAACCTTCTTCAAGGGAGGAGAAATCTGTTTTGTATTTGCCCCGTGTGATATTGTAGCTCCCCTGCCAGGTATAAACCGAATTGTGCCTCGCGTTTCTTGTCGGGAATGCGCTGTCGAATATGTCTGTACCAAGGGAAATTGAACGAATCAGCTCTACTGGCGAGCCAACACCCATGAGGTATCTTGGCCGCGCCCTTGGAAGGAGTGGCAGCGTGTATGCAAGCACCTCCAGCATCTTGTCCTTGGGTTCACCGATTGAAAGGCCGCCGATGCCGTAGCCGTCAAAGCCAATATCAACAAGGTCGCGCGCAGATTTTTCACGAAGGTCGCGGAAAGTGCCCCCCTGGACGATGGAGAATAAAAGCTGTTTTTTATTTTTGTGCGCATCCTTTGCTCTTTTGGCCCAATCGGTTGTTCGCATAACGGAGGTTTTCATGCGGTCGTGGCCATCCCCATAAGGCGGGCAGTCATCAAGCACCATTGCAACATCGCTTCCGAGTGCTTCCTGCACCCCAACACATTTTTCAGGCGTGAACAGGTGCCTCGTTTCGTCAAATGGTGAGCGGAATGTGACTCCCTTGTCTTTTACCTCTGGCGCAAATTCTTCCTTTAGTATCTGAAAGCCGCCGCTGTCTGTAAATATGGTCCGGCCCCATTTCATGAAGCTATGAAGGCCTCCGGCCTTTTCGATAACATCGACTCCTGGCTTTAGATATAAAACAAAGGCATTTGAGATTAGGGCCTGGACATCAATGTCTAATATTTCGCTACTTGAAAGCGTCTTAACGCTCGCTTTTGTTGCAACCGGCATGAAACACGGCGTCTCAACAGTTCCATGGGCAGTTTTTAGTTTTCCCGCCCTTGCGCTTTTGTTCTCGTGTATGAGCTCAAACATGTTATTTCCTGGTTTTTGTGAGGACCTTTGGGCGTTTGCCGACAAGGACCAAATCTTCAATCCTTACTCCAAAATCCCTGTAAACGCCGGGCTCGATTGTGACTACCATGCCGCTTTTGAATTTCCCCTTTGCGCGTTTTCCAACATTTGGGGGCTCGTGTATCTCAAGGCCCACGCCGTGGCCTGTGGCATGCAGGAAGTATTTTTCAAGACCGTATTCTTCAAGGACGCCCCTTACCGCAAGGTCTGGGTTTTTCAGCTCATTTCCCTCGTAACACTCCTTTATGCCTGCAATTTGCGCCTCCAGAACTATTCTATAGACCTCACCGAAGCCCTTTGTTGAATCATTGAAGAATGTGCGCGTCATGTCTGTGTGATATCCGTTCACGCGGGTTCCGAGGTCCACGATTGTAGGGTAATTGGTGTCCACGGTTTTATTTGAGGGGCTGTGATGGGGGAGGGCAGAATTTTCCCCGTTCGCCAAAATCACGTCAAACGCCGGCTTTGCCCAGCTTTTTATGAGAAATTCAATTTCCGCTGCGCACTGACGCTCTGTTTTTCCGCCGGCTATAATGCTTTCCGCTTCCCCCATGACGGCGTCGGATATATCTACAGCCTTTTTAATGTACACCATCTCCTCTTTGTCTTTCACCTGCCGCATGGCCCTTAGGAAATCCATGTCAACGACTTTTTTGCCAGTTAGGTATCTTTCGTGAAAACCAATAGGCATAGTGTCTTTTTCTATACCAATTTCACTACAGTTGAATTTCAATGTCCTCTTGAGGCTTTTGATTACTTTAACGTCTATGGATATTTTTTTTGCAAGTGCCCCGTCCATGTCTGATATCAAAAGAAGCGGGGGGTCCTTTAATAAAAGAAGCGCTCGTGATGTGGGTGCAAAGCCTGTAAGATATCGGATATTTTGGGGTTTTAGCACCACCCCACATTCAAGGTCTAACTCCCCTAAAAAATCCAGCGCCCGTTCAATCCTCATGTAAATAGGTTCAGGTGCCCTTAAGATATATCTTTCGCTAATCGATGGCCCGCACCCGTACGGGCTTTTTTGCCGGTGCCTTTCCGCTTAACCTAAAGGCTGTGGAAATAAATGCGATGTGGGTCTGTGCATGCGGGAAATTTCCAGCCATCTCGTGGTGTACAAGGTCAAGCCCCAAAGAAAAGAGACCCAGGTGGTTTGCATGACGCAGTACTTTTTCAAATAGGACTCTCGCTTTTTTTTCCTCGCCCATTTCGTAAAAAGCGTCTACCAGCCATAATGTGCAGTAAAGATGGGCACTCTTTGGTTTTTCATGGCTGTCCCCCTCGATTCCTGAAAACGGTGCCAACAAAGGCCCGACCTTTAGGCCCTTCTCTATCCATTTTACAGTATTTTCAAATTCTTTGTCGCCGGGCGCTAAAAGTCCGAAGTGTGACATCAAGAGCAGGCTTGAGTCAAGGCCCTTTGAATCTGGAAAGGCTGTAAATCTGCCTGCTTTTTCGTCATATGCCTGCAGGATATCGGTTTGAATTTCTCCTTTTATGCGTTTCCACTCATCTACCTGTGATGACATATTAAACCTCTTTGCGAGTTCTATCCCGCGGTCCATGGCAACCCATGCAAGCAATTTTGATGATGTGAAGCGTTCTTCCTTCCCTCTTAGTTCCCAGATTCCGCTGTCAAGCCCTTCCCAGTGCTTTGCAACGTGTCCAATAATGCGTTCAATAAGCGGTGGATGCGAGTCCATCATACGCTCAGCATAGCCGTATGTCACGAAAAATTTGT
>JAHJSX010000096.1 GCA_018830205.1 archaeon
CCCCCCAGCACGCAAGAAAAGAAGGCCAGTGGCGACATGATGGACGAAGAACTGGAAAACGCCCTTGAGCTAAACAGGGAAATCAAAAACCTCTGGAAGCTCAAAGGCAGAACCGAAGACATCCCCCACGGATGCCTTTTGATTCACGAGAAGGCCAAACTCAGGAAACTTAAGTCTGCTAATTAACTCTTATTTTTACATCAATCTATTGAATAATTCACGTTGATTGAAGTCCAAACATCTCACAACTTAACAAATAAGCTTTTTTATAAGATTTTTCATAATTTTTTTAGTCCCGGAAAAAGATTTTAGCATCCCACAATTTAACAAAAGTATTTATAGGAGCAATTACAACATTATTACCACGCTCCCGTTTGGGGTTTAAGGAGGTTCGAATGTTATGAAAAGAGATAAAATGACAATAGCGATTGCTATATTCCTGGTCGCAGTCATTATGGCAGGCTCGACTAGCAGCGTATTTGCAGGAACGAAACCAGAATGCAACGATAAGATAGACAACGACGGCGACGGGGCCGTTGACATGGCGGACGCAGGCTGCGACAAAAGAGGGGACAATGATGAATCTAATTGCGGAGATGGAGTTTGCGAAGGCGGAGAGGACACGGGTTCTTGTCCGGCTGATTGCGGACCGGCTGACTCATGCAGCGACACAGATGGCGGGTATAATATAATGGTATTAGGCACAACCTCAGGCTATCTGAACCAAGTTCCATACAGCAATGACGATTACTGCATAGACGCAGACAACACCAACGAGTATTACTGCATGGGCGACTATGAGGCGAGCCAGCAGCAGAGCTGCGGACCGGACGAAAATTATCTTCCCTATTGTGTCGGTGATTCAGTATACCATGATTATATAGATAGATTCTGTGCAAGCGGAGCATGCAGCAATACCACAACGCCTGCTCTAATCGAAACATGCGAATTTGGCTGCAGCGCCGGCGCATGCCTGCCACAGCCAGATTCCTGCAGCGACACCGATGGCGGATGGAATACGGAACTCTTTGGCACGATTTCAGGATATCAAAATGGCACCCAGTACGGCTTTGATGAGGTGTGTTTGGATTCAACAATGTTGCTTGAATATTATTGCAATGGCGGCAGTGCAGAATCCTATGTCTGGGACTGTGTAAATATGACCACCTCGTGCGTAAACGGAGCCTGTGTATAGCGATATCCCAGCAGCAAGCAAAAGTGTAGGAAGGGCCACACCGGCCTTTCCTTTTTTTCTTTTTTTTAAAATCAAGAAACCGGCGTATATTTTTCCAAAAAATCCTGCTTTTCCGCATCCAGTATCCGAAGCATCGCCATTGAACCCACGTCACCCGAAGCCTTTTCCTCCACCAGCTCCCTGAGGGCATTGGCGCGTATCGATTCCCTTATCTCTTTTGTTATTTTAACGGCCTCCTGGAAGTTGTGCGAAAGGAGGAGGTCGAAATCAAGCAAATCCTCAGGTACCCTGCCGACACAAACACTGCAATTGCAGGGCAGCTCTTTTAGGCTTGCCATGTCAGCCGGCCCTGGCAGCAGTATTTTTCCAACTCTCGCGTTCAATATGCACTCCGCTGAATCAAAGAAATCAACGCCCATGTATGCGAGCACATAAAAAAGATGTGGGAGTGCAAACGGGAAATAGAGTGCTGCGTTTGGGGGTACCGTTTCCCGGACCGATGAAACAACATCAACGAGAAGCCGTGGGTTCCTTATAAGCCGCCTGCCGTTTGCGATAATAAAAAGAGGACGGTCCCCGAGCCCTTCTGCACACTCCTCCCGCAAATCACCAAATCTCGAGCCCTGGATTACGGCACTGTGTTCAGGATAATTCTCTGCAAATCGAAGCGTCTCGCGTACAGACTTCTCGGCCATCTCCCGCGGGACATTGAGGCCAACGTGATAGTCAGGGAGGATTTGATTATCTTTTTTTATTTTTATTTTGTCAGAAATATTGAGGCTCCCGGAACCAACAAAGATTGGAGTTCTTTTTGTTTTGACCTCAGGCGATGCTATGTAGATGTCGTGCTCGATGTCCACCGCCTCTGTTAACACAGAAAACATATTCGGAGTCGCAAGCTTTTGTTCGCCCATATGGAACTTCCCGAGCCGTGCTGGCCCGCTGTGCCGTGTGATTTCAAGCGTCATCATGGACATTTTGACCCTTATTAGATAAAGTTTTATGTGCGAAAATCGAGGTATCCCTGATGTCAGACAATCAGGTATTGGATGCAATCCACGCGCGCCGAAGCGTGCGGGAATTCGAGGACCGCGATGTTCCAGACGAAATAATCGAAAAGATTATTGAGGCTGGGACCTGGGCCCCATCGGGCCTCAACAACCAGCCATGGCGGTTTATCGTGGTGAAGAAGGGGGAGAAAAAGGGCGCGCTTGCAAAACTAACCCATTACGGCCACATAATAGAGTCCGCCCCGGTCTGCATCTTGGTATTTCTGGACGCCAAAGCAAGCTACGACCGCACAAAGGACATCATGGCAATAGGCGCATGCAACCAGAACATCCTCCTCGGGGCGCACTCGCTTGGCCTTGGAGGGGTGTGGCTTGGTGAAATTCTCAAGAAAAAGAGTGATGTAAAAGAGCTCCTGCAGGCGCCTGCGTCATACGAGCTTATGGCCGTGCTTGCCCTTGGCTATCCAACTCAAAAAAAGAGGACTTCAAGCAGAAAAGACGCCCGCGGCGTAACTTTTAATCCCTAGCAACCGGCAGAGTGAAAAAGAACCTGCTCCCTTTCCCCTCCCTGCTTTCAACGCCAATTTCCCCGCCGTGCGCTTCAATCAAGTCCCTGACAACAGAAAGCCCAAGGCCTGTCCCTCCGTATACCCGAACTGTGGATGAATCTGCTTGGTAAAACCTGTCGAAAATTTTGGGAAGCTTGTCTTTTGGGATTCCTATGCCTGTATCTTTTATGACGACCTCCACCACTTTTCCCTTTTTCGCAGCCGAAAGGGTGATTTTACCGCCTTTTTTGTTGAATTTTATTGAATTATTAATGAGGTTCCTTAGGATGTGTTCGAGCTGCTTTTGGTTTGCCCTGACAGAAGGAAGACCCTTCTCAATGTGGACTTCTGTTTTCATCTCGCGCTTAATGAAAACCGGTTCGAACTCAGCGACAATACTGTCTAGATTATGGCCCAGGTCAATACTTTCAAACTCAAGCTCCAGTATCCCCATCCCAAGCTGAGAGGCCTCGATAAGGTCGCCCACGATTGTATTCTGGCGCGTGAGGGCCTCTATTGCCATGCCTAAAAGTTCTTTCTTCTTTTTTTCGTCTTCCTCATCCATCGCAAGCTCAAGCGCGCTTTCCGCAATCGTTATCGGGGTGCGCAGCTCATGGGTCACGTTAGCTATGATATTCCCTTTTAGCTCGTCAAGCGACTTCAAGTCCGTGTAGGCCGTTTTAAGCGCCCCCTCAATCTTCCTTTGTTCTGTGACATCCCTTGATATTGTCTTCGTTCCAATAAGGGTTCCGCCGTTCTCAAATTCACTAATGACATTCAGGCTGGCCAGGAACGTGGAGCCGTCTTTTCGGACGTATTCCCTTTCAAGGTTTATTCTGGTCTTTTCTTTATTCAGCTTAGGAAAATCCTTTTCAAAAAGCGTCTTGGACTCCTTCGTGAGGAAGTCGGTAAGGGGCCTCCCGATAATCTCATCCTTAATATACCCAACAGCCTTCACCCAGGTCTCATTGCAGTCGACTATTATCCCCTCATTGTTTAGCGAGTGGTACATGTCCGGCGCGCTGTCGTAGAGGTTTCTGTATTTTGCTTCTGATTCCTTGAGGGCTTCTTCTGCCTGCTTGCGGTCGGTAATATTTTGAACAATGACCTGCGTTGCCGGCTCTCCCTGATGGGTACTGGGTATTGCGACAACCTCCACATCGATAACCTGTCCATCGAGTCGGACGAATTTCTCTTCAATGAGTCTCCCTGCATTTCCCCTCTCTTGTGTCTCCTGCGCTCGTTTCTTGACGACTTCATGATAATCCGGATGCACAAAATCCATCATTGGTTTTCCAATGAGTTCGTCAGCGCTTTTTGCACCCATGAGTTCTGCTCCTGATGCATTAACGTAGACCACCCTGCCCCTGCTGTGAATTGCAATCCCGTATGGGGAAAACTCAACGAGTTTCCGATATTTTTCCTCGCTCTCTTCAGACATCTCATCTTTGATGTTTTTCTGTTCGTTTTTCATTCTTGTCCAGC
Organism: archaeon; assembly: GCA_018830205.1. Taxonomy (GTDB): domain Archaea; phylum Hydrothermarchaeota; class Hydrothermarchaeia; order Hydrothermarchaeales; family Hydrothermarchaeaceae; genus JAHJSX01. Next base: position 4,239 of record JAHJSX010000096.1, read on the forward strand.
ACCACCCTACCAGAATCTAGTGTCAATAAAATTTATGGGGAAAAATTTGATTTCTTTGCCTGCTTGTGTCTTTAGTATCTTTTACCACCTCTAAAGCACCACTCGAAGTAGGGAAAATTTCCTCTAAAATTAATTATACAAAACCTCTATATGAACTTTACTCCTGTTTAAACAATTTCAAAATAATGGCCTATATTTTTAAAAAATATAAACAATTAAAAAGCTGAATCTCACTCAGTGATTTCTTCGTCAGTAAGATAGCACTGGGGGTCCTCTTCCCATATGTCACCGTGAACGGTCTCGGCGCGAATCCTGCACCCGGCGCAGATTGCATTGTGCTTGCAGCGCCCGCACTTGCCCTTGAGGTGCTTTGGCTTCTCGCGCATCATCGCCAGGAACTCATTGTCCTTGTCGTTCCAGATTTCGCTGAATGGCTTTTCGCGCACGTTTCCGAGCGTCTTGTGGCCCCAGAACTGGCACGCATGGACGTTCCCGAGGTTGTCGACGTTTGAGAACTTGTGGCCAGCGGAGCACCCTCCGTGCATCTTTAGAAGTTCCATTACCTCGTCGGCCCGCTCTGGCTCGTTTTCCAGAACGTAATTGTAGATATACGCGCCGTCCGCGTGGTTGTCTGTTGTAAGAATCTCAACGTCAACTCCGGCGTCGTGGAGCTCTATTGATTTTTTCATGAGCTTCTCTATGACTTCCCTGCTTTGCTCCTTTGTCACGTCCAGCTTTTCCATTTCCTTGCCGCGGCCCGCATAGACGAGGTGGTACATGCAGAATCTTGGTATTCCTTCCTTTACCACGATGTCGATTACCTCGTCGAGTTCTGTGTAATTCATCTGGTTTAAAGTGAATCTCACTCCGGTCCGAAGCCCCTCATCCATTGCATTTTTGATGCCCTCGATTGATTTCTCAAATGCGTTCGGCTGTCCCCGGAACTTGTTGTGCGTCTCGGGCCCGCCATCAAGGCTGATGCCCACATATTCTATGCCTGCTTCCTTCATCTTTTTCGCGGCCTCTTTTGTAATGAGCGTGCCGTTTGTTGATACAACGGCCCTGATCCCGCTGTCTGTGGCATATTTTGCAAGCTCGTAAAAGTCCTTGCGAAGCAGGGGCTCACCGCCAGAGAAAAGGAGCACCGGTATGTCGTGCGCTGCCAAATCATCGATAAAGACCTTCGCCTCTTCGGTCGTAAGCTCGCCTGTATAATCCATGTCTTCCGACTGTATATAGCAGTGCATGCAGCTTAGATTACATCTACGGGACATGTTCCAGACCACAAGGGGCTTCGATTCAGTTGAGAACTGAAGCATCTTGGCAGGTATTTCGCTTGATGGCATCCCTCGATATTTCACGGCATCAGAAACAGTCGCTGTTCCGCACAAAAGCTTGGTACATCCTATCATTTGAATCAAGTCCTCGAAAAGTCTTCACCCAAAAATTCAGGAATATCGTTTGTAAGAATATCTGTTTACCAAGCGGTATTGGCAATTTTTACAGAACCTTTATATAGTGATAAATTAAATCTACTTTTAAAGCAGTTAAAATAGAATTTAATAAAAAGAGGTGGGAATGTGGACACATTGATTCTGGACGCAATAGTCAAATACAACGAAATGAGTGCCAAGGGGGCCAATATGATTGAGTTGGAGCGCAAGTTCCCTGAAATTGATTCAAAGGAAATTAACACGATTCTAGAGCGTTTGGTACAAGAAGGAGAAATCGTAAGGCAAAATTACCTCTATTACCCTAAAAGTTCTTAGGAATATCTCTTGTAGGTCTTTTTGAATTCCCTGGTGCTGTAGAGGAGTTCGTAGTCATTGACCCCAATCTCACGTGCTATTTTTTCAACCATCTTTTCAACTTCCTCCCTGTCATAGCCGTGGACCATTGCAAAGACGTTGTACTCCCATTTCCCTGGCACGGCTGGCCGCTCGTAGGCGTGCGTAACCTCGTCGAACGATGCGAGTTTTTCCCCCACCTCCCTGACTCGCCCCTGCTCCACCTTGAACCCGCACATGGGATTTGCAGTAATCCCAAGCTTCCTGTGCCTTATTGCAGCGCTGAACCTGCGCACGATTCCGCTATCCATCATTTTTTGCACCCGCTCGATTATCTCGTCTTCGGGAATGCCGAGCTTCTCTGAGGCCTCCAAAAAGGGCCTTGAAACAAGCGGAAAATCGTCCTGGAGGAGGGCCAGTATTTTCTTGTCATTCTCATCGAGCGTCATTTGATATCGAACCTCACATTTATCTTGAACTTTTGAAGGACCGGCAAATCGAGCAGGTCGTCAAATTCCACTTCCCTTTTTATCCTCTCAATCGCATCTTTAAGCGCATCCGCATCGCGCTCAATAACAGTAAACCATAGATTATACTCATGGTCCCGCGCATAATTGTGCGTCACAAACTCGTACCCGCTGAGCTTGTTTGCGGTCTCATCGAGCATATCAGGCGCCACCTTCATGGCCATAAGCGTGCTCTTGAACCCGACTTTTTTGGAGTCAATTCGAAGGCCGAACTTGCGGATGATGCCGTCCTTCGTAAGGCGTTCCACCCTCTCAAAAAACTCCTTCTCGCTTATGCCAACCCGCTCTGCAACCTCCAAAAACGGCTGCCTTACAACGGGAAGGTTCCCCTGGAGCTCCCTCAAAATCTTCTTGTCAGTATCATCAAGTTCCATCAATTTCACCTTATCCCATGATACATTTATCTATTTTTGCCATTAAAGGGGACTTGGTGAGAGCTTGATTGCGATAATGACCGAGGTGCCTCTGTTCTACTACGAAGCGGCGCGAGAACTAAGGGAGCGCCGTGTGGATTTCCTGACGCTCGCTATGGGCGATGAGATTCCCGAAATAGTGGGGGCGGTCCTAACGACAGAAGAGGAGAGGGAGCAAATCGATTTTAAAGATGTAGCCAGCACCATCGACGAGGCCCTCTGGCTTGACGGGGGCCACAAGTCCGCCTATGAGAGCATGGTGCTCGGCATCGACCCGGGGCCAACTCCAGGTTTTGCCGTGGTCGGGGACAGGAAAGTCATCCACAGTGAACTCCTCCGCTCCCCTGAAGACGTTTTAGGGGCATCGAAAAAGGCGCTCGATTCATTCACTGCAAAGAGCGTCACATTCAGGGTCGGCACAGGCGGCGGGGTTTACAAGGCAAGAACACTAAAAATCCTTCAGGAAAACCTCGACATCCCGATTGAGGTCGTGGATGAGAAGAGCACAACACCAGCATACGCAGGCACGACTTCAACAAAAGACATCGAGGCCGCAATCAGCATCGCACTCAAAGGGGGCCGGATTTTAAAGAAAAAAATCGAGGTCTCCCCAACAGAAGGCGAGATAAAAAACATCCAGAGGGACTCAAGGAAAATAAGCGGAAACATCACGATAAGCAAGGAACTTGCAGAGAGGGTGGCAAAGGGGGAGATTACGATTGATGAGGCTATTTTGGTGCAGAGGGGGAAGTGAGTCTATTTCTTTTTTAATTTTTTTTAATAATCGTTGTGCCGACGCCTTCGGTTTCCTGGTTCAGGGATTAGATTTCGCCCTTTCTGAATTTCGAGATGATTTCCTTTTGTTCCTGGCGGGCAAATTTGAAAATGAAACTGTTTATCTCTTCGAGCCACTCGAGTTTTTCCGAAGCCGGAGTATTAATCCACTTTTTCAATGCATCTTCTGATACTTCATAGTAGAATCCCTTTTTTGCCATTACCTACCTCATATTTTTTATTTTTTCAAGCGACTTTATGTCGGCTTCGTCCTGCGCTCGGCCAGATTTCTCTTTGAGTTTTATCAGATGGTCCAGGGAGACTAAGGGGATGCTGATATTTTTGGCTTTAATAACCTCTTTCGCCTTATCAATTTCTTCGAAATCGACTGGGCTGTCTATCAAAATGTCAATCTCTTCAAAAGATTTTTTGGGGTTCCAGAAGGTGAAGGCCAGCATCTTTTTTTCCCTGCGCCATTTTTCAAGAGTTCCAAGGTTCGAAAAATCTTTGAACTCGACGGGAAGTCTGGGCACAAAGCCAATCCTCTTTAAAGCAGCAGCGATTTTTTCCAGGTTCTTTTCTTCTATCTCGACCGCCAAATCCAGGTCTGCAGTGGCCCTGGGAACTCCGTGCAAATTCAAGGCTATTCCGCCGATTACTACGTACCTGACTCCCTCTTTATTCAACTCGGAGAACACCCTTTCGTAGAACATCGATTAAATCTTATCGAACATGATTAATTAAATCTTCGGCCCGCCTAAAACTCAGCTGTCCTCTAAAATGAGGGCGTCATACCCACTCGTCTTCGGGCCCTTTATTCTTTTTCATATAGAACAAAATTGCGCCGACGATTGCCACCCCGATGCCCACTCCAAGCAGTACCATCAAAAATGGTGAGGTTTGCTCTTGTGGTGCGTCTGTTGGCGCCGTAGTCTCTTTTGCTGTAACAGTTACCTTCACCGTATCATACGCACTGGCCCCGGTGTTGTCCTTTACTGTAACTTTTATTGTATGTTCCCCGGCGTCGAATATTTTGCCCAACGTTTTGTCTTCTCCGAGCAAGGTATCCCCTTCTGTCCATGTGTAAGAGACAATAGATCG
>JAHJSX010000097.1 GCA_018830205.1 archaeon
ACTTGAACCTAAAAAATTCGAAGGAACAGAACTCAACGTTTCAGTGTTCAATCCTCAAAAGGACTCAAAAAAAATAGTCGACTTTCTAAAAGAACACGTATTCAAATGATTGATTGTGCACTCTTGTGTACTTTTTTTACATGTGCATTTTCTTGCATTACTATACTACATAAGAACCTTTTTATAATAAAACTTATGATACCTACACAATAACTTTTCGAGTGGGAAATGAGATTGATGGAGGAATTTGGATGGGAACAGCGTTTAGGGATATCAAAATTAGTAGAAGAGGTTTTATAAAAGCATCAGCGGCCCTTGGAGCTGCTACGGCCCTTGGAAGCTACGCAGGGTCGAAAAACTTCAATCCTGCTGAAATCTTTGGCACCGCGCAAGCAACTCCCGCAACAACGGTTGAAAAAATAAAGAGCATCTGCTCTTTTTGTGCCGTTGGATGCGGCTACGTCGGCGTTGTTGAGGACGGCGTTTTTACAAAGATGGAGCCATGGGAGGACCACCCGATAAACCAGGGCGGCATGTGCTGCAAGGGGACATCCCTTGTGGACGTTACCAATTCTCCCAGGAGACTCAGGTACCCGATGGAAAAATCTGGCGGGAAATGGAATAGGATTTCATGGGAGGATGCGTTAGACAAAGTTGGCGGAAAGCTCAAGGGATACAGGGACAATGGCGAGCCGGATTCCGTATTCATGTGCGGGCTTGTTCACGGCTCAAACGAAGAGGCCTTTATGTTCCGCAAGTTCGCAATGCTTTACGGCACAAACAACATAGATCACCAGGCAAGGCTTTGCCACTCAACGACTGTCGCAGGGCTTCTTGCATCATTTGGCCACGGGGCCATGACCAACTCGGTTGAGATGCTCACCCAGTCAAAGATTTTCTTCTTCATGGGTTCCAATGCGGCTGAGGCCCATCCAGTCCTTATGCAGAAGGTTTTCGAAGCAAGAGACAAGGGTGCAAGGCTCATTGTCGCAGACCCAAGATTCACAAGGACCGCAGCGTTCTCAGACATGTTCATGCGTTTCAGGCCGGGGACAGATATCGCGCTTCTTTTGGGGATAATAAATGTGCTGGTTGAGCACGACTGGATTGACCACGACACCGTCGATTACCGGACATATGGATTTGAGCAACTGAAAGAAGTGGTAAAGGAGTACACACCAGAGGTCGTGGAAGATATCACCTGGGTTCCTGCATTTGATATTAGAGAGGCCGCAAGACTAATGTCTGATAACGCACCAGGGGCCGTTATATGGTCAATGGGTGCAACCCAGCACAGCGTTGGTACTTACATAATCAGGGCATTCGCAATCCTTGCCACTATCCTTGGATGGCAGGGAAGGGAGTGGGGCGGGGGCTGCATACCGATACGCGTCCACGACAACGTCCAGGGCGCGACTGACATGTGCGTCCTGTCCCACTTTTTGCCAGGGTATTATGGCGTTTCTAGTGCCAGCTCGTGGGAGTACTGGGCCAAGGTCTTCAGCGAGACAACGAGCACATCAGGAAATATAAGCGCCAGTACGCTTGCTTCAAGGTACACAACTTTCACAAATAAGGAAGGCGTAGAAACCAACCTCCAGCTAACCCCCGGGCTCACGGTATCCAACTGGTATAAAGGCGCGCTCATGCAACCTGTGAGTGAAATAGACCAGCCCACAAATGTCAAGATGGCAATGTTCTGGGGCGAGTCTATCAGCTCAATTACTGAAATGAAGGAGCAAAAAAAGGCACTGGAAAAGCTTGAAATGCTGGTCGTGGTTGACCCGTTCCCGACAGCAGCGGCTGCGCTTCCCGAGAGAAGTGACGGCATAATACTTTTGCCTGCTGCAACACGCCAGGAAGGCGGCGGTAGTGTCACAAATACTGGCAGGGCATGGCAGTGGCGAGAACCACTTGTTGCCCCGCTTTATGAAAGCAGGACAGATATGGCGATTATAAAGGAACTTGCAGGCAGGCTTGATATGGGCAACCACTTTGATTATGACAGCTACGAGGCCGTAACAGCTGAGATAAATCTTGGCTCAAGAGCCATAGGCAACCAGGGCGAAACCCCTGAACGGATGAAGAGGCAGAAGGAATACGCCCACCTCTTTGACCCAAAAACAGGCAAAGCGCAGGGCGGGCCAGTTGACGGCGAATGGTGGGGGCTCCCGTGGCCCTGCTGGACAGAGAGCCATCCGGGCACACCGGTTCTTTACAGCGACCTCCTCCCCGTAAGTGAGGGAGGTCATGATTTCAGGGGCAATAGAACATACCCAACGGACGAGCCAAATGCTGGAAGGCCGATGCTCAGGGAGGACGAGCCACAATATGGCACACAGCATGTGCCGCAGTATTCAGAGAACGGAGTGGCATACTCCATGGACCTTACAGGCGCTATTGTCGCAAAGGCTCTTGCGGATGGAAACCCTCCAACGGGCAGGGGCAAGATGAGAATACGGGTATTCGAGCAAACAGATAAAATACCAATCCACAGGGAGCCAATCGAGAGCCCAAGGCCGGATTTGGTTGATAAATATCCGACATATCCCGACCAGCCGCATCTTTACAGGATTGTCAACTGCGAGTTTGAAACAGAGCAGCAAAGGTCGATTGCAGAAAAGCGCCACGAGAAATTCCCGATTGTACTGACAAGCGGCCGCCAGGTGGCGCACCACGGCGGCGGCGCACAAACACGCAGCTCGGAACTGCTGTCGGAGATTACGCCTGAGGTCTATGTCGAAATCAATCCGCACCTTGCAGCAGGCAAAGACATCAGAGAAGGGGATATGGTCTGGGTAGAATCGGCCAGAGGGAAGATTAAGGTAAGGGCCAAAATCACTGAACGCGTGAACGACCAGACTGCCTTCGTACCATTCCACTGGAACGGTGTATTCGAAGGTGAGAGTTACCAGGATAGATGGCCGGAAAATACTGCCGAGGTGGTAGTAGGGGACTCTGTGAACATAATAACCTCTCCCGGTGTTGACCAGGTGACCCAGATGCAGGAGACCAAGGTGGCCCTGTGCAATATCTACAAGGCGTGAGGTGAGAAAAATGGGAGTTAATAAATTTTTGATTGACCATACGAGATGCATCCGGTGCACGGGCTGCGAGACGGCCTGCAAGACCAATAACGGAGTTCCGACAGGCGTTCGCAGGATTAGAGTAGTCACGGTAAACGAGGGAAAAGTAGGCGAGAGAAACATTGCAATGCCGTGCTTCCACTGCTATGATGCACCCTGCGTAAAGGTCTGCCCGACACGGACACTCTACAAAAGAGGGGACGGAGTCGTGAACCATACAAAAGAAAAATGCATTGGTTGCGGCTATTGCCTGGTCGCATGTCCCTTCGGCGCGCCGCAGTTTCCTGGAGGCGGCATATTTGGCACAAGGGGCAAGATGGATAAATGCTCCTTCTGCGTCCAGCCTTTTAACCAGAAGGATGAGCAGGGCAATATGATAGAAAATGAGCCAATACCAATGTGCGCCAGGTTCTGTTCCACGAAGGCCCTTTTGGGCGGAGACTCTACAGAGATATCGAAGCAGTTCAGAGAAAGAATCGCAGGCTTTATTTCCTTTTCCTTCTAGCACGTGAGAGGTAAGGGAGAACAACATGCTGTACGAACAATGGCTCTGGGACGTCCCGAAACATGCTCAATGGGGCTGGATAATAGCCCTGTATCTATTCCTTGGCGGCGTTGGCGCCGGAGCCCACATAACTGCAGGCATGGCATGGATTCTCAACAAGAAAAACAAAGGCACCTCCAAAGGGGAGGCATATGAAAGAATAAACAGGGCCGGAGCTTATCTTGGCCCCCCTACATTGATAATCGGCACAACCCTCCTTCTGTTTGAACTTGGGGACCCGCTTAGAGGGATGCTAATGTACGTGGCCTACATAAACCCCACATCCTGGATGGCTGTGGGTGCCTGGTTACTTTTTATCCTCATAAGCACTGGAGTTGCCAATATGGTTTACTGGAGTATAGGTAAATCAAGTGGCAAGAGGTTTAAAATCGGCATTCTTGGGATACCTCTTGGATTTACTGTAGCAGCCTACACAGGATACCTTTTAAGTGCGGCGCAGTTTGTACCGCTTTGGAACGAACACCTTTTGCCCCTGCTTTTTACGATATCAGCGATTTCCACAGGAATCGCGGCTACATGCCTTTTTGCTTTCATGCCCATATTTGGACCGATAACATTCGAACTTAAAAAAGGGGCAACCCTATTCAGCAAGATTGATGCACTCTTGATAATTACCGAGATTGCAGTCCTTTGTGTTTTTTTGATGGAAGTTAAAGCCTTCGGCGGTGCCGGCCTAGCATCTGTAAACCTCTTGACGATGGGACGATATGCAGTGTTTTTCTGGGGTGGCGTTGTATTTCTTGGGCTCCTGGTTCCGCTTATTTTTTCAATACACAGTTTCAAGAAAACCCCCCGGGCAAAATATTTAACTTTTGAGTTCGGGCTAGTATTACTCGGCGGCCTTATTTTGAGGTTCGTTATACTATTCGGTGCAATAAAACAGCCCATTGTGATACCGTGAATACTGGCGTCTATCTTTGTTCGTGCAAGAAGACCATAAGCGTTAATTTGGGGAAGGTCAAAAAGGGCCTCGATGTGGCGGTAGCAAGGACCCACGACCACCTTTGTGGGGGTGACGGGTGCTCCTATATCGTGGACGACGCGAGGAGGCTGGACCTTGACGTGGTAATTGTTGGCTGTGCAGAGAAGACCAAAGTCTTTGAGGACACCATCGCTGACTTTGAGGGGGTTCTCGTCTATCCCGTAAACCTGCGGGAACAATGCGGATGGGTTCATTCTAAAAGTGAGGCAACAGAAAAGGCGCGCCGCATGCTTGATGCCGCCATAATTGATGTGAAAAACCCGCCTGATGTAAAGACGTTCAAGGTGGACGTTGGACGCGATATTTTAATCCTTGGAGACTCTCAGGCCCTTTTAAAGGCCTCCGACGGCCTCTCTTCTCTTGGCGATGTCTTGAAAATAAATCCATGGGAAATCAAAGAGATTTCTGGAAGCATCGGGGATTTTAAAGTAACGATTGTAAAAAATCCAATAGACCCGGGGCGGTGCATAGGGTGCAATGAATGCGTTAAAATCTGTCCAAAGAATGCGATAGATAATGATTTCAGTGTCTTGAACTCCTGTGACGGGTGCGGTGATTGCATTAAGGTGTGTCCAGTGGATGCCATAGAGTTTGATATGGAAGAAGAACTAAAGGCAAGCCAGATAATCGTCGAAAGCAGGCTTTGGGCGCAAAACAGCAAGTGGGGAATCTATCAAGTTGAAAAGGATGATTATGGGGCGGCAATGGATGCAACGCTCGGGGTTCTTGAAAACATGGGCGAGATTTCGAAGATAAAGTACATTAGCGCTGACATGGACAACTGCGCCGCCGGCAAAAGCGGCTTCATCGGCTGCACCCTCTGCGAGGATGGATGCACTCATAGTGCAATATCGAGAGTCGGGGACGCCATTACATTTGATGAAGTTTCATGCTTTGGGTGCGGCACCTGTGCTTCCACGTGCCCGATTTCAGTACCAAAACTCTTGGATAACTCTTACGAATCCGTGTTTTCAAAGCTCGCTTGCCTTCTAGCTGGCAATCTTAAAACTATAATGTTTACGTGCGGCTGCGGTTCGGAGGCGCTTGATGATTTAGGGAAGGATAGGATTTCTTATCCTCCAGTTCTACCCCTTCAAGTACCCTGCCTCGGAGCAGTTGACGAGCTTCATATCCTGAAGGCATTCAGTCTTGGGGCAGAGGGCGTCGTACTTTTAAAAGGCACCAGCTGCCCCCATGGAGTCGATGGGCCCACAAAACCATTCAGATTTGCAGAAACGGTAATGGAGACCTTGGGACTTCAAGGCCGGCTCACTTTCATAGACGCAAAAGAAGACATAAAAGCGCGACTAAATTCGTTCGTTGATGGACTATCACCAACTCCAGTCAAAAAGAAATTAGAAACAAAAACAGACGGCGATAAAAGGGACGTTCTGGTAGAACTTATAAGAAACCTCGCAGAGGCGACCGGGAAGTCCCCAACACTTATAATAAATGACGCCGGGTTCCCGTTTGGAAGCCCCACGGTTGGAGATAATTGCACAATTTGCGGGGCCTGTACAAACATGTGCCCGACAGGCGCATTAAAGGCCAAAGGGCCAGACCTTAACTTTGAATACAAGCGCTGCATCTTTTGCGGCCTTTGTGCAGGAGCGTGCCCTGAGGATGCCATCACTCTCAAGAACGTTGTTGATTTTGGGCGTCTTGCAGCCGCGGGCGCAGAAAATCTATGCACAGCACAAATGGCATGCTGTCTCAAGTGTGAAAAAGAACATGCACCCGAGGGCATGATAAAAAGCGCAAGGGCGCGGCTAAAGGCCGCCCAGGCCCAAGCCGGCGGTGAGTTCTCTCTTGAGGACCAGTTGAGGCTCCTTGACTACTGCGATGACTGCAGGCCGCTAATCG
>JAHJSX010000098.1 GCA_018830205.1 archaeon
AGGGTAAGCATAGTTATGCGGCGTTCATAGAAATTATTATTTCTCCCTAACCGTTCTCAAATCTCTTTTTATACCTTCCTTCTCTGTTTCTACTTTTAAGAATTTAAAAAAAGGTGATAAAAAAAATGATAACAAAATGGATAATTGTACTTGCTATATTTGCAGCACTTGCACTTGACACCGCAACCGCCGAGGAGGCAGCGCAGGCGATAAACACAGGTGATACTGCGTGGCTATTCATGTCAACAGCAATGGTAATGCTGATGGTACCTGGCGTCGGGCTATTTTATGGTGGAATGGTAAGAAGGAAGAACGCCCTTTCAACACTGATGCTCGTTTTTGCCACGATGGCCCTTGTAAGCATTGTCTGGGTAGTCTATGGCTACAGCCTTGCATTTGGTACAGATATTGGGGGATTCATTGGCGGGCTTGAATACCTGGGCCTAAACGGCGTTGGCATGGAAGCAAGCGGCACAATCCCTCACCTTCTGTTCATGATGTTCCAGGGCATGTTTGCGATAATAACTGTGGCCCTCATTGTTGGCGGCATAGTTGAAAGACTAAAGTTCAGTGCATGGCTCACCATAGCCCTCCTCTGGGTAACTTTGGTATATACCCCCGTTGCCCACTGGGTATGGGGCGGCGGTTGGCTTGGCGACCTCGGCGCGCTTGATTTTGCCGGAGGCACAGTAGTCCACATAAATGCAGGCATATCGGCCCTTGCAATCGTGATTGTACTTGGCGCGAGGAAAGGCTTTGGCAAGGAGACAATGGAGCCGCATAATATCCCGATGACAGTGCTCGGAACCGCACTTTTGTGGTTTGGCTGGTTCGGGTTCAACGCCGGGAGCGCCCTAGCGGCCAACGGCATAGCGGCCAACGCATTCGTGACTACCAACACCGCAGCAGCGGCAGCAGCTCTTACATGGATGATTCTAAGCTGGAAGAACCGGGCCCCAAGCGTGCTCGGCATAGCAACTGGCGCAGTCGCGGGTCTCGTGGCCATAACTCCTGCAGCCGGCTTTGTGACACCGATGGCATCAATCCTAATTGGCATCAGGAAAAAGATGGGCATCGAGCCAGCCAAAGAAATTGATGTCACAACCATTGTCGAGATTATCGAAAAGACAAAAGCGGGGGACGAAGATGCAGATTAGCCCGAAGTTTACTGGCCTCCCGTCTGGCGGGAAAGACATCAGCGCCTGCGGCATATCGGCCCTGTTCAACATGGACCAGAAGCCGGTTGCAGGCAAGAATATAATGGAAATGATATGCTCCATGAGGGAACGGGAAAACGGCCAGGGCGCGGGCTTTGCAGCTTACGGCATATTCCCCAAGTACAAAGACCAGTACTGCCTTCAGCTAATCATTGAGGACATACCCGAGCGCGTTCCCACAAAAGAACGGGTCGAGGAATTCCTACTCAAGCATACAGAGATTGTAAAGGGGGAGCGCGTACCAACAAAAAATGGTGTTTTCAAGGAATCTCCCGACATATGGCGCTTTTTTGTAAATCCTAACAGCAACAACGGCGACTCGCCAGACGACCAGACGAAGGATATCATGATGATGATAAATGAACGGATTGACGGTGCCTTCTGCATGAGCGGCGGCAAGAATATGGCAGTCTTCAAGGGTGTCGGCTGGTCAAGCCAGATTGCTGATTTCTATAATATTACGGATTTGAACGCTTACATGTGGAGCTTCCACTCGCGCTTCCCGACCAACACGCCGGGATGGTGGGGCGGCGCTCATCCGTTCTCAATCCTTAATCACGCCATAGTGCATAACGGTGAGATAACCTCCTACGGTACGAACGTCGAGTACCTAAAAGAACTCGGCTATGTATGCAAGCTGATGACTGACACCGAACCGCTCATCTACATGTTCGATTACATCGTGAGAAAAAGCGGCTACCCGCCTGAGCTCGCAACCCAGATAGCAACAATGGCAATGTCGCCCCCCTACTGGCGTGATATCGAGAGAATGCCGCCTGTTCTAAAGAAATGGGCGACCTCCATCAGGCAGACCCACCGGTGGGCCCTCGCCAACGGGCCCTTTAGCATTGTAATCACGACAGACTACCCAAAACCAACGATGATAGGTCACTCGGACAGGAAAAAGCTTCGCCCGTTGATAGCAGCCCTATCAGATGACCAGAGCACGTTCTATCTCTCAAGCGAGCTAAACTCGATTCACGAGATTGACGACACCATGGACTACTGGCAGCCGGACCCCGGCATGCCCGTAGTGGCGACTACAGATGGCCTCATCCAGAGAGGCACACAAAGCGACCTTGAAAAGTTCGCAAAACTTTTGGAGTGAGAAAAGATGACAACTGTAAAAGACAAAATGCTTCCGAGGTTCAAGGCAAAGATAGATTATGAGACGTGCATTAAGTGCGGCAGGTGCGGCGAGAACTGCACGTATGACGCGATAATCTTCAATAGAGACGAGGATATGCCGATTGTAAAAAGCACAGGCAACTGCGTGGCATGCCAGAGGTGTGTCACATTCTGTCCTGTTGATGCCATAGCGATTACTCCCTATCCGGTTGAATTTGCACCACATGGCACATGGACTCCTTACCACATACGCGGCGTCATGGAACAGGCCAGAACCGGGGCTGTGCTACTATCTGGCATGGGAAACGACAGGCCATTCCCAATGGTCTTTGACAATCTAGTATGGGATGCATGCCAGGTAACAAACCCTGCAATCGACTCGCTCCGGGAGCCTGTGGAAACCAGGACTTACATCGGCAGGAAGCCAAAGAACCTTTCCATTACAAAAAACAGGGGCAAATTCGCGCTTGAGGACTTGCCAGCAAACGTTGGCATCTCAACCCCCCTTATCATAGGGCACATGTCCCTTGGTTCTGTAAGCTACAATGCCATCACCGCGATGTACCGTGCTGTAGAGGATGTCGGAACAATGATGGGCACAGGAGAGGGCGGGCTTCACAAGGACCATTATGTATATAGAGACAATCTCATAGGCGAGGTCGCAAGCGGCAGGTTCGGCGTGAACCCTGACTATCTAAAGCTTGGTGCCATAGAGATTAAAATCGGCCAGGGCGCAAAACCAGGCCACGGCGGCCAGCTGCCTGGCGAGAAGGTAACCCAGCTTATTTCAGATACGAGGGGTATACCCCTTGGCACTGACGCCCTTTCGCCAAACCCTCAGCACGACATCTACTCAATTGAGGATTTGAAAACATTGATTGCAGCTCTCCACGAGGCAACAGAATACCAGTCGCCGGTCGGCGTAAAGATTGCTGCCGTCAACAATGTTGCGGCAATAGCTTCAGGCATAGTGAGGGCAGGCGCAGATTTCATGACAATCGACGGCTTCCGAGGGGGCACAGGCGCCGCCCCGAGGGTCATAAGAGACAACGCAGGCATACCAATAGAGCTTGCAATAGCATCTGTTGACCAGCACCTGCGAAACGAGAAAATCAGGCACAAGGTAACCATAATCGCAGGCGGCGGGCTTAGGTCTTCTTCTGATTTGATAAAAGTAATAGCACTTGGCGCTGACGTGGGCAACATCGGCACGAGCGCCCTTATTGCACTGGGGTGCAAGGTCTGCCAGCAGTGCCCCACAGGCAAGTGCTCATGGGGCATCGCCACAGGAAACCCTGTGCTTGCAAATCGCATTGACATCGACTGGGGAGCACAGAGAGTATCGAATCTGCTCCGCGGCTGGACCCATGACTTAAGCGAGGTGCTTGGCACAATGGGCATCGATGCCGTTGAGAGCCTTGTAGGCAACAGGGACAGGCTCCGCTACGTCGGCCCAAACCCGCGCGAGGCAGAAATCCTCGGTGTAAAACATGCTGGAGAGCGCATCGGCACAGGTGGAGAGTAATGCCAAAAAGGATTGAAATCGACGCAATGCCAGAGGGCTGCAAGCTTTTTTACAGGGACATAAATCGCCAGATTAGAAAGGCAATCGCAGATGGTTACGACCACATCGTCCTTCGAAACATCGCGGGCCAGAGGTACATAGGAGCAGGCCTCAAAGGCGACTACACAATCGAGGTCTTCGGTGATGCCGGCCTTGACCTTGGCGTCTTTTCCGAGGGGCTCAAGTACATAGTCCACGGCTCATCCGAGTATCTTTTGGGCAACACGCTAAACGGCGGGGAAATCGTGGTATATGGCGACTCATGGGACATCACAGGCATGGGCGCCAGAGGCGGCAGCATATTTGTAATGGGAAACGGCGGAAGCAGAATCGGCATCCACATGAAGGAGTTCGGCGACAGCCGGCCAATAATATGCTACGGCGGTACTGTGAAGCAGTACTGCGGCGAGTACATGGCTGGCGGCGTCATCGTTGTGCTTGGCCTTGACTTCAAAGACGCGATAATTGACCCCAAGAAACCGATTGACAGGGACAACATTGACGCCAAGTTGGTAAAGAACGCAGCCGGTCCAATCGTCCAGAGCGACCTCGGCGGCGGCATACATGGCGGGGCAATCTACATAAGGGGCGAAATCCCTGACGAACTCCTCGGGGTGTATGCCAAAAAGGAGGAGATTGACGAGGGTGACAAGGAAGTACTAGAACCCCTCATCGAGAGGTTTTGCGAGCTATATGGCGTAAATCCCGATTTCATCTGGAAAGAGGGATTTACGAAGGTGAAGCCAATTTCATCGAGGCCCTTCGGAAAACATTATACCACAACCCCGATTTAATTATACAGCATGAAGAGCTTTATCGAGGTTAGAGCGGGCACAAAATCATGGGAGAAATTTAAAGAGTCCAGGCTAATCTCTGATTTAGCTGCTTACAATATTGACACTGGTTCTCTTTTGAAACTAATAGAAAAAAACGGCATCGAGAATCTTGATGAGATAAGGGGGGCCTATGCATTCGCCTACTACGACACAGGCCGCGTTTACCTCGCACGCGACCTCCTCGGACTCGTGCCGCTGTTTTACGCCACAAGACCTCACTTCGCATTCGCCTCCAAGAAGAAGGCGCTGGTCTCATTTGACGATGTCACTGAACTTAACCCGCGCGAGATTTTGTGTTACGACGAAAAAACAAAAAGAATAGAAAAGATTGAGAGAGAGTTCTTTAAAACAAAGCCGGAAATCAAAGGCGACATCCTAGGGCGGCTCGAGGAGCTCCTTTTCGAGGCCGTGAAGATAAGGATTCCCAAAAAGAAATTCGGGCTTCTCCTTTCAGGCGGCGTCGATTCCTCTCTGCTTGCTTTCGCTTTAAAAAAACTTGGAGCTGACTTCACATGCTACACTGCAGCGCTTGACGAGGATGCAAGGGATTTGAAGGCCGCAAAAAGCGCTGCAGAGAAACTTGGCCTAACGCTTAAGCAAAAAATAATCGGCTATGACCGCCTCGAGGAATACCTGGAAAAGGTGGCACCCCTTGTCGAGGACCCCGATGTCGTAAAAATAGGCGTGGCACTTCCTACATATGTCGCCTGCGAGATGGCGCAAGAAGACGGGTGCGAGGTCATCTTCTCTGGCCTGGGCCCCGACGAGCTCTTCGGCGGCTACCGGCGCCACAAGATAGCGGATGATATAAATGCCGTATGCCTAAAAGACCTCGAAAATCTTTACCTCCGAAACACGTACCGCGACTATACCGTAACAAAGGCGATAGGTCTTGAGCTTGTTGCACCCTACCTTGACCTAGAATTTGTGAAGTTCGCGCTTAGGATTCCTGCAAAACACAAAACAGATGGAAAGCGCGACAAGATAATCCTGCGAGAACTCGCAGAGAAACTCGGGCTTGACCCCTCCATTGCACAGCGAAAAAAGCGGGCCGCGCAGTACGGGAGCAGGTTCGATTGGGGCCTTGACAAGCTGGCCAGGAGCAAGGGCATCAAGAAATCAGAATACCTGAAGCTCGCATCCGGCACAAAATTCAACCTTGGCGTACTTTTCAGCTCAGGAAAGGACAGCACGTATGCACTTCACATAGCGCGTGAAAAAGGCCACACAATATCATGCCTGATTTCCCTCATAAGCAGAAACCCTGACTCATACATGTTCCATACGCAAAATGTGAACCTCGCAAAGCTGCAGGCCGAGGCGCTTGGCATCCCCCACATTGAGCATGCAACAGACGGGGAAAAGGAAAAAGAGCTGAAAGATTTAGAAAAGGCAATAAAAATCGCAAAGGAAAAATACCAAATTGAGGGCGTTGTAACCGGCGCATTATTCTCTACCTATCAAAAAGACAGGATAGAAAAGGTCTGCGAAAAGTTAGGCCTAATCGCATTCTCGCCGCTCTGGCACAAGAGCCAGATTCAACAGATGCGGGAGGTCGTAGATAAATTTGAATTCATGTTCTCAAGCGTTGCGGCGGAGGGCCTTGATGCGTCATGGCTTGGGAGGAGGATTACTATTGAAGACGTCAACAGCCTCATTGAGCTCAACAGAAAATCCGGCATTAACGTGGCA
Source organism: archaeon (assembly GCA_018830205.1). Taxonomy (GTDB): domain Archaea; phylum Hydrothermarchaeota; class Hydrothermarchaeia; order Hydrothermarchaeales; family Hydrothermarchaeaceae; genus JAHJSX01. The sequence goes on from JAHJSX010000098.1 coordinate 6,438, forward strand.
GGAGAGGGAGGAGAGTTCGAGAGCATCGTGCTTGATGGCCCAATGTTCAAAAAGAAAGTCAAAATCGACGATTTCGAGATAATAGAAGAAAGCGAAAATACAGCAAGAATGGTTGTGAAAAAAGCAAGCCTTATCGGCAAGTAATCATAGATTATCAGCGGGACACTTTCCGCACTCGGCATTTTTGCAGAGCTTGTTGTCGAGCTTCCATGTAAGCGCCCAGTTCTTTAGTACTTTTATTATTTTTATAAAATCCTTTCCGCTTTTGGTAAGAGAATACGACGACTTCACAGGAAACTCACTTGCATCAACCGTCTTTTTTACAAGGCCCTCGCGCTCAAGCTCCCGGAGCCTCATCGAGAGCATTTTTGGCGTAATCCCTGGAATACGTTTCTTGAGTTCAGAGTAGCGTCTTGTCATTGATTCGCCCTTGTAAAGCTCAAGAAGGATAAGCGCGGTCCACCTCCTTCCAATGAAGTCGGCTGCCTGATACACTGTACAGCTTTCATCCATGGTATCTTTTTAGAAACTAACTAGCTTATATAGGTATTGTTTTTATATTAAGTATAAAAAAGATATTAAGGAGTGATTTGATATGAGTATGTTTTGCAACCAATGCGAACAGGCAGCAAAGGGGACCGGCTGCACAGAAATAGGGGTATGCGGAAAAAACGAGGATATACACAGCTTACGGTGGATACTCACCTATGGGCTCAAAGGGATAGCGGCCTATGCTTACCACGCAAGAATTTTGGGCAAGCGCGACGAGGACATCGATGCGTTCATGCACGGGGCACTCTTCAAGACCCTCACAAACGTGGATTTTGACTTAAACGACCACATAAAAACCGTGTTAAGGGCAGGGGAGATGAATCTGAAGGCCATGGACATCCTTGACCAGGGGAACACCGAACATTTTGGAGATCCAGCCCCTACGGAGGTGCCAACAGGCACCGTGAAGGGTCCAGGCATACTTGTCACAGGCCATGACCTGCTTGACCTTGAGGAGCTTTTGAAGCAGACCGAAGGCACGGGCGTCAATGTATACACCCACGGAGAGATGCTGCCTGCGCATGCATACCCTGAACTTAAAAAATATCCTCACCTAATCGGAAACTACGGCGGCGCATGGCAGAAGCAGAAAAAGGAGTTTGACCAGTTTGGAGGAGCTGTACTTGCCACCACAAACTGCGTACTCATACCGACCGAGAGCTATAAGGACCGACTCTTTACAACAGGAATAGCAGCCGTTGAGGGGGTCAAACACATTGAGTCAAGGAAAGACTTCTCCCAAATCATCGAAAAGGCAAAGGAACTCGGCGACCTTCCTGACGCGCCTGGAAAACCTCTGATGACAGGATTCCATCACAAGGCGGTTTTAGGACTGGCAGACAAGATTGTCCAGGCCGTAAAAGACGGGAAAATCAAAAGATTTTTCCTTATAGGTGGATGTGAAGGCTCTAAAGCCAAGCGAAGCTACTATACCGAGCTTGCAGAAAAGGTCCCGAAGGACTGCGTCATTCTGACATTGGGCTGCGGCAAGTACAGATTCAACGACATGGACTTTGGCGACATCGACGGCATCCCGCGACTTTTGGACATGGGCCAGTGCAACAACGCTTATTCTGCAATACAGGTTGCAGTGGCGCTGGCCGAGGCATTTGAATGCGGAGTCAATGACCTCCCGCTCTCCATAGTCCTTTCGTGGTTCGAGCAAAAGGCAGTGGCAATCCTGCTCACGCTTTTCCACCTGAACGTGAAAAATATCAGGATAGGTCCATCGCCACCGGCGTTCGTCACACCCAATGTCTTCAAGGTGCTCCAGGACAACTACAACCTGATGCTGACAGGGGACGTTGATGAAGACTTGAAGGCAATGATGGAGGGCAATTAGAGGAAAAAGAAATTTTTCCTCTTTTTTCTTCTATATCTTAGGAGCCTGTATGGTTAGGATGGTTGTGAAAAAGCCAGCACTAGTTGACAAATAATTTATAGTACGGGAACCAGATTTATTGCAGAATAATGGGACCCTTTATGGGTTAAGAGGAGGTGAATGATATGGGACGAGGACTATTCATAGTCATTTTCGTTACACTTTTACTTTTAGCAGGGCAGGCAAGCGCCACAGACGGATGCATTGTCTGCCACGAATCAAATACGCCAGGGATTGTCGCAGACTTCAAGAACGGCAAGATGGCAGACGCAG
>JAHJSX010000099.1 GCA_018830205.1 archaeon
AGCTTGCAAATTTTTTTGGCGGGGATGCAGCAGAGCATACGTTTGGCTGCCGGGCTGCCCAGTTCGCGGTCATGAAGACGATTGCTGACCAAGAGAGGGAAAGCGACATTGTAATAACAGACCCAAACAGCCATTACAGCACAAACATAGCAGCCGAGATGGTGGGACTAAAGACCGTGGAATCCCCCCACACAGGATACCCAGAATACAAGGTGGACGCAAACCTGGTACTTGAAAAGATAGAAGAGGTAAAAAACCCGGCCCTCGTTGTAATGACCCATGCCGACCCGTACTATGGGAACCTTGCGCCAGTTGAAGAGGTCGGGAAAATCTGCAGCGAGCGTGAAATACCATACCTTGTAAATGCTGCATACACAGGCGGCGTAAAACCCATCGACATGAAGGCAATGAACGCTGACTTTTTGACGCTTTCAGCCCACAAGTCAATGGCATCAACCGGCCCTCTTGGCTTTCTTGTCACAAACTACCAGTGGTCAAAGCAGGCGTTTGAAACCTCCAAATCAAGGGCCGATTGGACAGGCAGAGCCTTTGGCAAGAAGGTTCCAAACGTATTTGGGTGCAGCATCGGGTCACTCCCGCTCATCAGTGCGATGATGTCGTTTCCGCATGTAAAGGAGAGGGTCAAGAACTGGGACGCCGAGATGAAAAAGACAAACGACTTTGCAGACGCAATGGAAGATTTGGGAGACATAATGCTCCTTGGCGAGCGCCCGCACCAGCACCACCTTCTTCATTTTGAAACGCCAGGGTTCTGGGAGATATCCAAAAACCACAAAAGGAAGGGGTTCTTCCTGGCCGAAGAGATAATAAAAAGAGGGATTGTCGGCCTACAAAAAGGTCTCAGCAAGCACGTTAAGATGTCTGTTTATGGGCTCCCTCCTGATGAGATAAAAAAGGTAGAAGAAGCATTCGGGGAAATCTCAAAGCTATAGTATCATCTTTATTTCTGCGTGTTTCACGCCTTTCAATTTTTTTATTTCCTTTTCGCCATTGACGGCAAGAGCAAAACTGAAAGGGCAGGTGGAGAGCGGGCGCATTTTTACAAATACAGAGTCTCCATCAATTGAGACGTCCCGTATAAACCCTGCATCTACAATGTTGTTTTTGGCCTTTATGCTGTATACGTTCCTCAATGCATTCAAAACTTCATCAATCGTCGGCAATTTTAATCCTCACGCTCATATCAAGCCACTTTGCGCCGGTAGTAAGCTCACCCATAGAGATAATGTCGGGTTTGCTTTTTAAAAATTGCTCAAGGTTTTTGGCGGTGATGCCGCCAGAAAGCTCTATCTTTACTTTGTCTCTAAACCCCTCTTTTTCAATTTCCTTCATCGTAATATCAATCCCTTCGGGGGCCATGTTGTCAAGCATTAGAATATCTACGCCCATGCGGCAGGCCGAGAGTGCATCTTCGGTCGTTGACACCTCGACCTCTACGGCCTTTGATGCATCCCATTCTCTTACCTGTCTTATGGCTTTTCCAAGTCCTGCAACTGCAATGTGGTTGTCCTTTATTAGAAAAGCATCGTAAAGCCCCTGCCTGTGCGGCCATCCGCCCCCAATTTCAATTGCCTTTTTTTCAAAATTTCGAAACCCTGGCGTGGTCTTTCTGGTCCCCGCGATTTTCACGCCATATGGCGCTGCCTGCTTTTGGAGTCTGCTTGTAAAAGTCGCTATCCCGCTCATCCTCATCAGTATATTAAGCATGACCCTCTCAGTTGAGAGTATCTTTCTTGCATTGCCGCTGAGTTCAAGAATCAAAGAGCCCTTTTTTATCTCACTCCCGTCTGCAAACTGGGTTTTGTACAAAAGCCCCTCATGCTCCAGAAGCTGCCCTGCCTCAAAAAGGCCTGCCAGCACTCCGTCTTCCCGGGCCACCACCTCTGCTGTTGCAACTGCTGCAAAGGAAACGGTGGCATCTGTAGTGATATCGGCTTCACCGACATCTTCCTTTAAAAATTCAAGCAATTCCTTTAGCATTTTAACCCTACATTTTGGCTTTTGATACCTGTGTTAGTGCCTTTATACCCTCATCAGTAAGTGAATATTTGTCCGCCTCCTCTTTTATTAGCCCTTTTTCTAAAAGCTCGCGAATCGTCGCATCCGACAGTCTATGGTGTATCCTCAGCCTGCCTGCGAGCTGCTTTGCAGTAGAACCAGGCCTTTTTCCAAGTGTTTCCAGAATCCTGAGCCTGTGCCCCTCTGCTTTTAGAAAACCAATCGCAGCTACTTCCATTTTCACACCTCCAGCAATTTATGCTTGATACGCAATGTTATATATGTAAAACGGTTTAAAAAGATGCCTCATGAAAGTTGCGATAATTGGATGCGGTTTCATAGGAAAGACGATTGCAGAGGCGATACATGACGGTACAATAGACGGTGAACTTGTGATTGTTTTCAGTCTCAAAAAATCAAGCGCAGAGAAGGTCGGCGCAATTTGCGACGATGTGGTGATAGCAGACAGCCTCAGGGACGTCCTGGATTCGAATGCAGATTTAGTGGTTGAGGCAGCTTCCATAGACGCCCTAAAAAACTATGCCATTGACATCCTCAGCTCAAAGAAAAACCTGATGGCCATGAGCGTCGGCGCCTTCGCGGATGGGGGCTTTTTGAAAAGAGTAGAAAAAGCAGCAAGAGAGAACAAAGTAAAGGTGTACCTTCCATCCGGCGCAATCGGCGGCCTCGATGCCCTGAAATCGGCACAGGCCGCAGAGCTTCGCGAGGTTTCAATTGTTACAACAAAACCCCCAAAGTCCCTTGCGGGCAACCAGTATCTAAGAGATAGCGGCATCGACGTTTTCAAAATAAAAGAAAAGACAGTCCTTTATGAGGGAAATGCGAGTGGTGCAATCGAGAAATTCCCAAAGAACGTCAACGTCGCAACGACAGTGGGACTTGCAGGACTTGGACCAGAAAAAACCAGTGTTAAAATCATTTGCGACCCGAAAATCGACAAAAACATACACGAGATTCATGCAAGGGGCGATTTTGGCGAGTTCACGTTCAGGACCGAAAACCTGCCATCTCCACAAAACCCCAAAACAAGCTACCTTGCGGCCCTCTCGGCAATTTCCACTTTGAAGAAGATAACATCACACATAGATATAGGCACGTGAGTTGGCAGAAACATGATAGATGAAAATTTTTTAAAAGAGCAGAAGAAAGACTGCATAATTTTGGCGCACAACTACCAGATACCGGAGATTCAGGACGCAGCCGACTTCGTGGGGGATTCATTGGATTTGTGCAAAAGGGCTGCCGCTGTCGACAAACCATACATTCTTTTTTGCGGCGTCGATTTCATGGCCGAGTCAGCCGCGATGCTAAACCCCGAAAAAACGGTCCTGCTTCCAACATATGACGCAAGGTGCCCGATGGCCGCAATGCTGCCGGCCGAAAAAATAAGGGAAGCAAAAGAGGAGCACCCCGGCGCGGCTGTTGTACTTTACATAAACACATGGGCAGAGGCGCGCGCCGAGTCAGACGTGACATGCACTTCTGCAAACGCGGTAAAGATTGTAAAGGCCCTCAGTGAGAAGAAAATCCTCTTTGGACCCGATGCAAACCTCGCATGGCATGTCGCAAGAAACCTGCCAGACAAAGAGATTATACCGATACCCTCCGACGGTTTTTGCAGAGTTCATGTAATGTTCAAGCGTGAGCACGTTCTGGAGCAAAAGGAGCAGCATCCAGAAGCCGAGATATTAATACACCCGGAGTGCAAGCCCGAAGTGCAAAAGCTCGCAGACCACATATGCAGCACCCAGCAGATGGTAAACCAGGCAAAAGCCTCAGATTCAAAAGAGTTCATAATCGGCACAGAGACCGGACTTATCTATAAACTCAGAAAGGAAAACCCGGGAAAGACCTTTTACCCCCTGCTTGAGAAGGCAGTTTGCAGAAACATGAAGATGATTACCCCCAAGAATTTCCAAGAGGAATTAAAAGAGCGAAAGAACGTAGTAAAACTGGATGAAAAGATAAGCGAAAGGGCACGGGCGTCCCTTGACAGGATGCTTACGCTTTCGGGGTAGGAAGAAAATGGACGTAATCGGCATAGGGGCACTTAACTTCGACTACCTGTACATGGTAGAAAAGATTGCAGGCGCGGGAGAGGAGGAAACGGTGCATTCTCTCGTGGAGGCCCCGGGCGGCTCTGCCGCAAACACCATAGCAGGCCTCTCCCGGCTTGGCGCGCGCACAGGGTTCATCGGCACTGTGGGCAGGGACAGGGAAGGCGAGTTTATTTTGCGCGACATGAAAAAAGAAAAAGTCGACACATCGGGCGTAACAAAAACAAACGGTGCCACCGGTACGATACTCGGTTTTGTAGACAAACGCGGGGAGCGGGCGCTTTATGCATATCCCGGAGTCAATGACATTCTGGAAATAAACAAAAGACAGGCAAAACTCGCAGCAAGCGCCAAATACGTTCACCTTTCATCCTTCGTTGGAGGCGGGCCGCTTTTGGCCCAGAAGAATCTCCTAAAAGAGTTGAAAGACACGAAGGTTTCCTTTGCACCAGGGATGCTTTACGCAGGGAAATTTTCCAAAATCAAGCCCATAATAAAAAAGAGCGCAATTTTATTTTTAAACATGGACGAGACCGAACTTATTACAGGC
>JAHJSX010000100.1 GCA_018830205.1 archaeon
AAAACCGCGCTTTAGGGCCTCCTTTACCTCTTCAACATCCACATCGCGTGAAAGCTCTTTTTTCATTGTCGTGACTCTCTCTTCAATCATTCCAGGGACGTCATTTGCCTCTATACCTTTGTCAACTACCTTTTCAACAGGGATTTTCAAAACCCTAGCCGCCGTACCTGTGTCAAAGTCAACGAGAAGCGTCCCGTGCTGAACCTTTGCCCCCCAGCGGCTCGTTTGGGCATTTCCTGAAATCTTTTTCCCGTTCACGACCACATCATTTTTACCTTTGAACTCGGCGTCTAGCCCGAATTCTCCAAGGGCATTAACGAGCCCGTCTGCGGCCTTCAAAAAACATGCCTTCGTCCCCATTGGAAGGATGCCCGAGTCAAGCCCAGCCATGATGGAGTAGTAAAGCTGCTTATCATCAAATAGAACAGCACCGCCGCCGGAAGGCCGCCTCGTAATCGAAAGCCCAAGACGCTTTGCTTCTTTGAGGTTCACTTCAGTCTCCGCGCTCTGGAAATATCCTAGGTTCACTGTGGCAGGACGCGCCACCCATAGCATAAGCGTTGGCTCACCAGATTTCGCAATCGCCTCCTCTGTTGCATGAAGCCTAGGCAGGTCTATATAACCCGTATCGATATATCTCATTTCACAGTGCCTCTGGATTGTTCCAGCAAAGAGGGTCCGCGCCCGTGAAATCCCCGCTATAGTAGTAGGCAAGCCCCCGGCACCCGTAGCACTTTTCTAGCTCCTTGCAGGTCTTGCATGCCCCCTTTATGTGGTCCTCCATGTTGCGGGCAATTTTGAAGACCTCAGATGAAGATAATATCCCCTTAAGCGACTGCTCCCTGATATTCCCCCCTGGCACATCCACGCCCGTGCATGGCTGAACGTCCCCTTTTGAACTGACGTAACAACTGATGTAATGCTTGCTGCAGCCCATGCCGCAGAACGGCGTATTGGTATTCCAGTGGATTTTGTACTCCCAGTCAATTGTCGCCACATCCAAAAAGAGCTCCAAGAGCCTCGGGGTCCCAACAAAAAGTGAGTCCTTTCCAACCGCCCTTCCCTTTGGCCCAAGGCGCAAAAGCATTGGCTGTATTTCCTGCTCTCGGCACCACCACCAGAGCTCCTGGAGCCCGTCTACATTCATCGCTGTAATCACGGCATTAACGTTCATTTCCCTCTCCTTCCCGTATCCTGCCCCCTGGAGGTTCCAGATTCCTTTTAAACTCTCCTCAAAGGCCCCAGCATGGCCAGCAAGCCGGTCTTGGATTTTTGGGTCCCTTGAATCAAGCTTTACACAGGGAAGGACATCAAGCTCGCTCAACCACCCTGCCGCCTCCTTGTCTATAAGGCTACCGTTGGTGTAGAGGTTCACCGCGAGCCCAACTTTCCGGGCGTATTCAACAATGTCCCAGAAATCCTCCCTTGTCATGGGCTCTCCACCGGTTAGGGTAACCTTTTGTGCGCCAAGCTCTCTTGCCTGGTTCATTACGTTCTTTATCTCGTCAAAAGTTAGTTCATCCGGACTAGCTTCACCCCCCTCGGCATAGCAGTACACGCAGTTGTAGTTGCACTTTTTTGTAAGCTCAAGGTCAAATGCCAGAAGCTTTCCACCCTCCCTTGCTTCCTTTATTTCATCCTCAGAAAAGACACGCACAAGGCCGTGAACCTGCTGTTTCATAACAGCCTCTTAAAATACTCTCGATTAAAAAATTTGTCAAACTACTCAAGCATATACTCCATCGCTTCTTCCACGTTTGACACTTCAATGATTTTTATACCAGAGACAGAAATTTTCTGGCCCGCAGGCACAAGCATCAAAGTGGCATTGAGCGATTTTGCAGCCTCTGCCTTTTCCCTGATATAAAGCACGGGCCCAATGCTGCCGTCACCTTGAATAGAACCGGTAATCATTACATCCTCTTTCAACGTGGCATTTTTCCCAAGCGCGATTAAGGCCATGGTCATTACAGCGCCTGAACTCGACCCGCTCAGGGACAGGCTTTTTGAGTAGGGGTTAACTATATGAATGTACGCGTCTTTCTGGACGAGGCCGCCTTTTGATTTCACATCAGCAAGCGCAAATGCGGTCTTGGCCGTGCCCTGCACATCACTTTCTAAAAATACCTCGCTTACGTCAATGAATATCCTTTCGTTGCCCTTTCTAACCTCGATTTTAAGAGGGATTATCACTCCAACGCCATCTCTTACTCCCAGTATGTGCGTAGTGATGCTTCTTGTTTCACCTTGCTTTTTTATTTCCTCAAGCTCGCTCTCAAGGCCATGGTAGTCCGACTGAACCCCCTGGTAGTCCCTGTCCAAAAGATTGATAAGTGAATCCTTTGCCTCGATGTCCGACTCCAGTTCTATAATCTGTAGGTACTGGAATATAGCAAAACTAAAAAACAAGACAATCGCAAAAGTGCAGCCAATTGCTTTTAAGTTCATTTTTCAAAGGCCTGCTTTATGCTCTTGTCAAAGGGGGGTTTGAGCACTCCTCTTTCTGTAATAATCCCTGTGATATACTTGTGAGGTGTTACATCGAAGGCCGGGCTTTTTATCCCTGCTCCGTCCGCGACGACGCGTTTTTCATTGAAGAATATTATTTCACTCGCGTCCCTGAATTCTATTGGTATTTCATCCCCTGTCGCTGTGTCTCTGTCGATTGTCGAAAGCGGTGCTGCCACATAAAACGGGATGCCATGCTCCTTTGCAAGCACCGCCACCCCGTACGTTCCTATTTTATTGGCAGTGTCCCCGTTTGCCGCGATTCTATCTGCCCCCACAACGACCTTTGTGATGCCCATGTTCTTCATCGCGAACGCAGCGGCATTGTCTGTAATCACGTTCACTGGTATTCCTTCATTTACAAGCTCATAGGCGGTGAGCCTTGCGCCCTGCAAGAGCGGCCTCGTCTCATCAGCAAACACCTCTATCTTTTTTCCCTTTCGCGCCGCGGTCTTTATCACACCAAGGGCAGTTCCGATGCCGCATGTTGCAAGCCCGCCCGCGTTGCAGTGCGTTAGTATCACATCCCCGTCTGTTATGAGTTCTGCACCGTACTCCCCTATTTTATTGTCAGATTCCACGGCCTCGTCATAGATTCTTAAAGCCTCTTTCAGCGCCGCTTCATCTGGTTTTTTTGATGCCTTTGCAGCTCTGTAGACCCTTTCAACTGCCCATTCCAGGTTCACTGCAGTGGGCCTGGTCTCTTTTAATTTTTCTTTTGTATCACGAAGGGCCTCTAAAATCTCCCCCCGCCCCTTCCCCGCATTTTCGACCGCCGTAAGCGCCATACCGAATGCCGCCGCAGCTCCGATTGCAGGTGCGCCTCTGACTCTCAAGCTCTTGATGGCCTCGCAGACGCACTCGATGTCGCTGCATTCTATGTACTTTGTTTCATTGGGCAGTAGCGTTTGGTCGAGAATAACGACCTTCCCGCCTTGGAATTCTATTACCTTCATAATGCCGACCACAAATCTTTATATTCAAATGGCATATTTATATGCATGGAAACCGTAGCTGTAACTATTTTTGCGACAGACCGCAAGGGCCTCCTTCGGGATGTCACGACTGTCATAGCAGAGAAAAATATCAATATAAAATATATCCAGCATTTCCCAACAGAAGAGGAAATGCAGCTTTACTTTGAGCTGGACGACGTTACAGATGTAGACGCCCTTTCAGATGAACTGGGTGCCATTGACAGCGTCATCTCCGTAGACGTGTCCAAGCCCTTCGCAGAGATTTACGGCAAGAGAATCATAGTCATTGGCGGCGGCGCGCAGGTCGCGCAGGTTGTGCTCGGCGCTGTAAGCGAGGCCGACAGGCACAACATCAGGGGCGAGCGGATAAGCGTTGACACAATCCCGCTAACAGGAGAGGAAAAGATTGCCGAGGCCGTAAGGGCGGTCGGCAGGCTGCACAGAGCAGCTATTCTTGTGCTCGCAGGCTCTATCATGGGCGGCGAGGTCACAGAGGCAGTAAAGGAACTCCGCCAGGACTTTGGCATCCCCGTCATATCACTAAACATGGCAGGCAGCGTGCCGGAAGCTTCTGACTTCATCGTATCTGACCCTGTTCAAGCCGGCGTAATGGCGGCGATGGCAATTGCAGATACCGCAAAGTTCGACATCAAAAAGGTCCGCGGGCAGAAGTTTTGAAATGAAGGAAAAGCTCATCAATTGGTTCAAGGGGCAAGATGGAGCAGTAATCGCTTTTTCAGGGGGCGTTGACAGCTGTGTTGTAGCCGCGGCTGCAAGGGAAGCGCTTGGCAAGAAGGCGATAGCAGTAACATCCGATTCAAAGACGTTTCCAAAATCTGAATTGGAGCACGCAAAAAAAGCTGCCAGAGAAATTGGTATAAAACACGAAATATTCACAGAAAACGAGCTTGAAAACCCAGCTTTTGTCAAAAATCCAACAGACAGGTGCTACCACTGCAGAAAAGGTCTAATCGAGGGGGTAAAGGCTATCGCAGAAAGATACAATATAACCACCATAGTCGATGGCGCAAATGCAAGCGACACTGGCGAGCACCGCCCCGGCATGAAAGCAATGAAAGAGGCAGACGTCAAAAGCCCGCTTTTGGAGCTTGGCATTACAAAAGATAAGGTGAGAAAGATTGCAGGGGAGTTCGGCCTCTCTGTCAAAGAAAAGCCGGCCATGGCCTGCCTTGCATCCAGGGTTCCTTATGGCGAAAGGATTACAGAAGGAAAACTTCAAAAAATAGAAAAAGCTGAAAATATTTTGAAAGGCCTCGGAATTTCTCAAATGAGGGTAAGGCACCACGAAAGCCTGGCAAGAATCGAAGTCATGCCAGAAGACATGCCAAAAGTCAGTGAAAACAAAGCCCAAATAGTCGAAAAGTTTAAGGCGCTCGGGTTTGCCTATGTAACACTTGATATCAAGGGATACAGAAGCGGCAGCATGGACGAGATTTTGTAATTTTTCTTTATGCTTTGAACTCATTTTATTATTCTTGGTAATATTTCATGCAAAAGATATATATAGGAGTAATAAATTACTGCATAGTTCTATGTTGATAGGTCTAAAATGCAGGAACTGCGGCCAGAGGTATCCGATAGAACCCCTCAACACATGCGAGGAGTGCTTCGGGCCCCTTGAAGTAGAATACGATTACGATGCGATACAGGAGAGGGTATCAAGAGAGAAAATCGAGAAAGGGCCAAACACAATATGGCGATACGCTGATTTCCTCCCGGTAACTGGCAGGATAATAGACCTCGGGGCAGGGTTCACGCCGCTTCAGAGGGCCGATAACCTTGGAAGCATTCTCGGCCTTGATGAACTTTACATAAAGAACGATTCCGTAAACCCCACGTTTTCATTTAAGGACAGGGTCGTATCTGTCTCAATTTCCAAGGCCCTTGAGTTTGGCTTTGACACCGTGGGGTGTGCTTCAACCGGGAACCTCGCAAGCTCGGTGGCAGCGCATGCGGCAAAGGCCAACATGAACTGCTATATTTTCGTTCCTGCTGACCTGAACGTAGCGAAAATTACCCAGGCCCTTGTATACAACCCCCACTTAATCGGGGTTGAGGGCAACTACGACGAAGTAAACCGGCTGTGCACAGAGGTATCCGGATACTACGACTGGGCCTTTGTGAACATCAACCTGCGCGCCTATTATGCGGAAGGGTCAAAGACACTCGGATACGAGGTCGCAGAGCAGCTAGGATGGGAGGCCCCGGACAGGGTAGTCGTTCCAGCTGCCTCGGGTTCCCTGCTCACGAAGGTCTGGAGGGGCTTTAAGGAGTTCGAACGCTTTGGACTTATAGACGAGGTGAACACAAAGGTTACAGCGGCCCAGGCAGAAGGATGTTCCCCGATTACCACAGCATTTAGAACCGGCGAGCCTGTAAAACCAGTAAGGCCCAACACAATTGAGAAGAGCCTTGCAATCGGAAACCCGGCCGACGGATTTTACGCAGTCAAGGTCATAAAAGAATCAGGCGGCACAGCAGGCTCTGCGACAGATGCCGAACTCATCGAGGGCATTAAACTCCTTGCAAGAACCGAGGGAATCTTCACAGAAACCGCAGGCGGTGTCGTTGTTGCAACACTCAAAAAGCTTGTTGAGGCTGGAGAAATTGATTCAGACGAGAGAACTGTAATATATATAACCGGCAATGGCCTGAAGACCCAGGACGTACTGGCCGAATACCTGCCATCGCCAATAAAGATAAAGCCAGACCTGGAAGCATTCAACACACAGGCAAAACCAGAGCAAAAGGAGGTAGCATAGTGGCAATAGTAAGACTCTCTACACCCCTTCGGAAATTCAGCGAGGGAAAACCAGAGATAAACACAGAAGGAAGCACCCTAAAAGAGGTGCTCGCAAATATAGATTCAAAAATCCCCGGCTTTTTAGAAAAAGTTGTGGAAAATGATGAGATAAAGCAGTTTATAAACATCTACATAAACAACGAAGACGTCCGGCTCGGAGAAGGACTAAGTACAGCGCTTGGGGAAAGCGATGTTGTATCAATACTCCCGGCGGTTTCTGGAGGATAGAACTTGATTATTTATTCTGAACCATTCGATAAGTGGAAATGCGTCTACAAAAAATGCAATGCACATTGCTGTGTTGAAGGCCGCGAGGTAACCCAGGGGGACATAGAACGGATTGCAAAGGCAACAGGCCTAAATCCCAATGAGTTTGCAGACCTTGAGGACAAAAGAGGACTTTTCAAACTCAAAGGCAAGAGCGGAAAGTGCTTCTTTTTGGATGGCAATTCCTGCACGCTCCACGAAAAGGGCGCCAAGCCGATATTCTGCCAGATGTTCCCGTTCAAATTCGAGGGAATTATTTACGCAGACGAAATATTTTTGAAGGTTAGCGTGATCAAAGACTGCCCTGGTTTCGATGAGGATGTGGAGATTCCAGAAGACTTCGAAATCAAAATAGAGGAGCTTGGAAGCAAGTTTATCAAGGAGATAAAGGATTTCCAGAGGATTGAGGAAAAAAATGGGACTTAGTCTTGACGAGATAAAAAGATACAGCAGACAGCTGGTGCTCCCAGATTTTGGAAGCAGGGAGCAAAACAGGCTCAAGAATGCAAAAGTAGCGGTAACAGGTGCAGGAGGCCTCGGATGCCCGGTATCCACCAACCTGACACTTGCTGGGGTTGGAGAGATAGTGCTGTTTGACATGGACGAGGTCGACCTTACAAACCTTAACAGGCAATTTTTGTACACGCCAGCGGATGTTGGAAAAAAGAAAGCAGAACTTGCTGCAAAAAGACTCAGTGATTTAAACCCGGAAATCAATGTGAGCGCTGTAACAGAGATGATAACCTATGACAACGCGTTCGACCTCCTCAAAGGATTTGACGCGGTAGTGGACGGCACAGACAACTTTCCTGTGCGATATGCAGTAAACGATGCATGCGCAGTGAACAAAGTACCACTATTCCATGGTGCCGTACTCATGTTTGAGGGAAGAGCAATAAGCATAATACCGGGTGAGACAGCATGCTTCAGGTGCATATTCCCGGAGGCGCCACCTGCCGGCATGGTTCCGACCTGCAGGGAGGCCGGCGTTTTTGGCTCAATGACGGCCCTCATCGGCTCAATACAAGCCTCCGAGGCAACAAGATATCTTGCTGGAATGGACATTGGCCTTAAAAATACGCTCCTTGTAATAAACGCAGACACAATGGACTTCCAGAAAATAAACATCCATAAAAGGGAAGACTGCACAGCCTGCGGCAGGGAGTTTATACCAAAACCTGTCGGAGGAACAGTCTGTGCGGATAGGATTGAAGGATAATGGAAATAACAGAGGTTCTTGACATAAAAGGGGAAGTATGCCCCAATACATTCGTTTATACTAAAATCAAACTCGAAGATTTGGCCTACAGCGGCGGCGGGATACTGAAGGTGATAATCGACCACCCACCGGCATGTGAAAACATTCCAAGAAGCCTGAAGGGCGAAAAAATAAACTATGAGCTTTTAGAAGTTAATAAAATAGGAAATACATACGAGCTTCTAATCAAGGCTCCAAGCGTAGAAGACTGATTTTCATGGAAAACGTCAGGCAATATCTGGGAATGAAGTACAATCTTGTAGGCGTAAAAATCCTCACCGAGGATGTACCCCAAGATGAACTGGATGAGCTTAGGCCAGATGTGCCGAAGCAGTACTGCCAGTTCGTGAAAGAGGCCGCCCTTGGAAAATCGTTTGTCTTTCTAGAGGACGACTTCTCATGCCCGAGTCCTGTAGTTACTCTTGGCTTTTCAGAGCCGGTGTATATTGACATCCAGCCAAGGATTTCCCCTGCAAAGACAAAGGCAGTAAAGATTGGTCCAACAAGTGAGATAAAGGACCCGGACGTCGTGCTTGCAATATTAAACCCAAAGCAGGTGATGGAGGTTGCCATTCTTCTTGACGGGATTGAAGCAAAGTTTGTTGGGAGCATGGCAGTATGCGGCGAGGGCACAGCCAGACCCTACATGGAAAACAAGCCAAATGTTACATTCCTTTGCGGAGGCGCCAGAATCTATGGTGGATACAAAGACGCAGAAATAATACTGGGCACACCCCTTGAGACATTCAAGAAACTCTCAGCAAAGGTTGAGGCGCTTTCAAAGACATGCGGTGCCCTTTGCGGGTGCCTGACAAGCGACATCTCTCCCTATGTAATAGAGGGCCTACAAGGCCAGGGATTCGAGAAGGGAACAGATTATTTCTTTGGAAAAGTGGACGATAAAAATGTAAGGATATACCTAAACAAAGACCTCTCGGGAAGAATAGATTTTATCACAATCCACCTGCCCGTAAAAGGCGAGGTAAAAGTAGACGACCCGTCTTTAGTAGTATCAACAAGGGGCAAATGGACAGACGTAATATCCACCCACCCAATGGATGGTTCAATCGAACTTGAGACAGGAAAAGGCTTAATAGAGGCCATAAAGCACGTAATCTCAAAGGTGAGCATATGAATTACAGGTACAAGGATTTCACAATAATAAACCCTCTCATGAGAGGAGGTATAGTACCAAAAGACGTCTCCAAGCGGCTTTATGAAGAAGGGTGGCTTGAGGTTGGTTACAATGTATGCCACGAGTGTATCGAGGGCCGTTCAAGCCTTATCACAAAGCCGAAGGTAAAGCCATTTCTCCTTGAGCTTGCAAATTTTTTTGGCGGGGATGCAGCAGAGCACACGTTTGGCTGCAGGGCAGCCCAGTTCGCTGTCATGAAGACGATTGCCGACCAAGAGAGGGAAAGCGATATTGTAATAACCGACCCAAACAGCCACTACAGCACAAACATAGCAGCCGAGATGGTGGGGCTAAAGACCGTGGAATCCCCTCACACAGGATACCCAGAATACAAAGTTGATCCAAATTTGGTACTTGAAAAGATAGAAGAGGTAAAAAATCCTGCTCTCGTTGTAATGACCCATGCCGACCCGTACTACGGCAACCTGGCGCCGGTTAAGGAGGTAGGAAAAATCTGCAGCGAAAAGGAAATACCATACCTTGTAAACGCTGCATACACAGGCGGCGTAAAACCAATCGATATGAAGGCAATGAACGCTGACTTTTTGACGCTTT
>JAHJSX010000101.1 GCA_018830205.1 archaeon
AACGGGGACCGAGGCCTTCTTTGTGATGGATGTACACACAAAATTCAAGGAAAATATTCACGGCATACCTGCAATAAAAAAAGAGGAACTTGAAAAAATTGAAGATTCCGGTGAGCTTATAGAGGTCATTAAAAGTAGAAAATCAAGGGCCATTTAGCACTTTTCTCAATTGATCTCCGGTCCCTAACCCCTACGAAATACTTATATATGTGTAATAACGTTGGGTTTTAAGGCCACACTATTTGCCTCGCAAACTGTGGTTGCATTTGGTGGTACTTTTTTGTACATTAGCATTGCTAGAGTACTTAGTAGGTCAAAATGGGAAGAAAGGCACATCATCCCCACAGGGGCTCTCTGGGCTACAGCCCGAGGAAGAGAGCAGCATCGCACATCCCGCGGATTAGGTCCCGGGTAGATACAGGTATGCAGGAATCAAAGCTACTTGGTTTTTGCGGATACAAGGCAGGAGCGACACACGTGACCATGGTTGACGATTTTCCAAACAGCCTTACGCACAATGAGGAGATTACAACAATGGCCACGGTCATTGAAACGCCGCCCATAAAGGTGTGCGGGGTGAGGGCTTACGGGAAGAGTGCCGGAAAACTTGTGAGTCTGGGGGAGGTATGGCACAAAAAAGTCGAACCTGATCTCAAAAGGACCATCAAAACGCCAAAGGAGTTCAAAGGCAAGATAGAGGACCTTAAACCCTATCTTGAAAAATCTGTTGAGTTAAGACTTATTATCTGCACGCAGCCAAGACTTACCAGCATTTCAAAAAAGAAGCCAGATGTCATGGAATATTCCATCGGTGGAAGCATTGAAGGGGCATACGAGCATGCAAAAGATATGCTTGGAAAAGAGATAGGTGCAGCAGACATATTTTCAGAAGGCGATTACATAGACGCAATAAGCATAACAAAGGGGAAGGGCTTCCAGGACCCCCTTACCAAGTGGGGCCTGAAGCACCTCGCACGAAAGAACAGGAAAGGACAAAGGAAAGCAGGAAATCTCGGGCCATGGCACCCTTCCGCCATGATGTGGACTGTTCCAACATCAGGGCAGATGGGATATCATCAAAGGACCGAGAATAACTTAAGGATTTTAAAGATAGGCACAAAGGACGAGGAAATAACACCAAAGGGAGGGTTTCTGGGGTACGG
Organism: archaeon; assembly: GCA_018830205.1. Taxonomy (GTDB): domain Archaea; phylum Hydrothermarchaeota; class Hydrothermarchaeia; order Hydrothermarchaeales; family Hydrothermarchaeaceae; genus JAHJSX01. The sequence goes on from JAHJSX010000101.1 coordinate 1,164, forward strand.
GGTTGTAAAAGGAGATTATCTGCTTGTTAAAGGGTCTGTACCTGGCCCGCGAAAAAGACTCATAAGATTAAGACCTGCTTTAAGGCTAAACAAAAAGACACCCGAGGGCGTGCCGCAGCTGACATACATAAGTAGAGAGTCGAAACAGAGTGCATGATATGAAAGTTAATGTTTATTCTTTAAGCGGCAAGAAGACGACTGATGCCCTCGAACTGCCAAAAGTCTTTGAAGAGAGTGTTAGGCCAGACCTGATAAAGAAGGCCGTGCTTGCAAGTCAGACCGCAAGATATCAGCCACAGGGAAGGGATCCATTCGCAGGAAAGAGAACCTCTGCAGAGGGATGGGGCACCGGGCGGGGAGCATCGAGAATTTCAAGGGTAAAGGGCAGCGGATATTCTGCCGGCGGGCATGGTGCGTTTGCACCCCAGGCCGTGGGCGGCAGAAACGCACATCCCCCAATGGTGGAGAAGCAGATAAAAAAGAAGATTAACGCAAAAGAGCGCAAGCTTGCAACTGCATCCGCAATAGCCGCGACAGCCGTAAAGGAGCTGGTTATCGAACGCGGGCACATAATAGACAAAGTCCCGCAAATACCGCTTATTACAACTGATGAACTTGAGGCCCTAAAGACCGCAAAGGAAGTAGAGAAGGCATTGTCAAATCTGGGCATATCTGCGGATTTGGAAAGGGCAAAAGAAAAGAAAGTACGCTCCGGAAAAGGCACCATGCGCGGAAGGAGATACAAGAAAAAGAAGAGCGTGCTTTTGGTTATAGCCAAAGACGACGGGATATCAAAGGGCGCGAAAAACATCCCCGGAATTGACATAGTAAAAGCGGAGCAACTTGGCGTAGAACAGCTTGCACCGGGCACACACTGCGGCAGATTGACAGTATACACAAAATCAGCGATAGATAAAATCGCAAAGAGGTTTGAATGAACCCATTTGATGTAATTATTCATCCAGACGTTACAGAGAAATCCATGAAGCTCCTTGAGAGTGAAAACAAGCTGGTATTCGTGGTATCCTTGAAATCAAAAAAAATCGATATAAGAAACGCTGTAGAAACCTTGTACGAGGTTAAGGTAACAGACGTTAATACGCTGGTCAACCCCAAAGGAGTCAAAAAGGCATACATACAGCTTTCCCCTGACTTCAAGGCAGAAGAGGTTGCCACGAAAGTTGGAATATTCTGAGGAAAAATAATGGGAAAAAGGCTAACAGTACAAAAACGTGGAAAAGGCTCGAGTGTATACAAGTCGCCCTCACACAGGCACAGAGGCGAAGTAAAACACAGAGGCATTGACGAGAAGGAGAGAGCCGGAGTAGTGACGGGAAAAGTAGTTGATATTATGATGGACCCCGGCAGGACCGCACCGGTTGTAAGGGTTCGGTTTGAGGGCGGGGAAAAAAGGCTTCTTTTGGGGACAGAGGGCGTGCAGCTGGGCGATGAAATTTCATATGGTGCGAGCTCAAAAATAAAAAGGGGCAACACTCTTCCGCTTTCAAGTATCCCGGAGGGGACACCAATATCAAACGTAGAGAAGCTACAAGGGGATGGAGGAAAGTTTATAAGGGCATCCGGCAGCTATGGGTTGGTTGTAAGCCATGAGGGCGACAAGACTGTCATTCAGATGCCATCTGGTGTGTTGAAAACGGTTCATTCCGCATCTAGGGCCACCCTAGGCATTGTCGCAGGAGGCGGAAGGAGGGAAAAGCCAATCCTCAAGGCTGGAAAGGCATGGCACATGCAAAGACCAAGGGCAAGGTACTGGCCAATCGTAAGGGGGGTCGCCATGAATGCCATAGCCCACCCGCACGGCGGGGGTTCTGGTTCTCCAGGAAAGCCAACCAGTGTCTCGAGGAATACGCCGCCTGGCAGGAAAGTAGGACTAATAGCGCCCAGAAGGACCGGAAGGAGATAAAATGGCAAAAAAAGTTCTTTTTAGGGGTCACGAAATCGAAGACTTAAAAGCAATGTCATATGATGAATTTTATGACCTGCTTTTGTCAAGGCAGAGAAGGTCGCTTAAACGGGGCCTCACCCCAACGAAAAAGAAGCTTCTGGAGAGGGTAAAGAAGGCAAACAACGGGGAGAATGTAAAGCTTAGAACTCACTGCAGGGACATGATAGTGGTCCCTCAGATGGTGGACCTCACAATGGAGGTGCACAACGGGAAAGAGTTTATCAAGGTAGTAATACAGCCTGAAATGATGGGCCATTACCTTGGGGAATTTGCACCAACCCGAAAAAGGGTACAGCACGGCACGCCTGGAATGGGCGCCACAAAATCCAGTTTATATATACCGCTTAAGTGATGCTTATGGGACGATTTGGTTATTCTGCAATTAAGGACGAGGAAGAAGAAAAAATCGCAAGGGCGATTGGAAGGGAGCTTCGGATTTCTCCAAAGTCATCTGTAGAGATATGCAGG
>JAHJSX010000102.1 GCA_018830205.1 archaeon
AGACCTTGCACAGATGGTGGCGGACGGAGAACTTGATGCCCAGTACATAAAAGTCGAGTCAGAGCACTCTGCAATGGCCGCATGCATTGGTGCATCTGCAACAGGCGCAAGGACTTTTACTGCAACATCCTCACAGGGCCTCGCGCTCATGCATGAGGTGTTATTCATTGCATCCGGCATGCGCCTGCCAATTGTAATGGCAAACGCAAACAGGGCGCTTTCTGCCCCTATCAACATCTGGAATGACCAGCAGGACTCTATGGCGGAGCGCGACTGCGGATGGATTCAGCTATACTGCGAGACGAACCAGGAGGTCATTGATACAACAATTCAGGCTTTCAGGATTGCCGAGGACAAAGATGTCATGCTGCCTGTGATGGTTAATCTTGATGGGTTCGTACTTACACACACAAACGAGCCGGTAGAGATACCTGATGAGGGGCAGGTGAAAAAGTATCTCCCTGATTTCGTGCCACAGGTAACCCTTGACCCAAAAAGCCCCATAACCATGGGCGCTTTTGCAGACCCATCGTTTTATATGGAATTCAGGCGTGAGCAGGAGAGAGCAATGGAAGGGTCGCTTGGCGTTATTAAAAAGGCCGACGAGGAATTCGAGAAGGTCTTTGGACGAAGCTACGGCGGCCACATCGAGAAGTACAACATGGGAAACGCAGACATCGTGCTAGTAACGCTAGGCTCTGTAGCAGGTACAATAAAAGAGACAATTGACCTGATGGATGGTGTCGGACTTCTACGAATCAGGACATACCGGCCGCTTCCAAAACAAGAGATTCTGGATGCCCTCAAAGATGCAAAAGTAGTTGGTGTAATTGAAAAGGATGTCTCAATTGGCCTTGGCGAAGGCGCTCTTTACTCAGAGATAAAAGGCCTTTTGTATTCATCAGATTTAAACCCAAAAACCCTTGGTTTCATAGTCGGCCTTGGCGGGCGTGACGTTACCTTTGAAAACATAAAAGAGGCTGTAACCCTTGCGCAAAAGGCAGAGAAAGAAAAAGTTAAAGAAGTTACATGGGTTGGTTTGAAATGAAGATAGCAGAGGATATCCCAAGTTATGTGAGGTGCAGGCAAAAATGCGGCGCAAGCCTGTATGCAGACCGGTGCTGGAATTTCAAGGACAACATAAAGGAAGTATCTGAAGACGAGTTATTTGCACAAGGACACAGGGCGTGCGCAGGATGCGGCGGTACAATCGCAATAAGGCTCGCATTAAAAGCTGCCGGCAAAAATACAATTTGCACAGAGGCAACCGGCTGCATGGAAGTGGTTTCAACACCATATCCTGAAACTGCCTGGAGGGTCCCCTGGATCCATGTGGCATTTGAGACTTCTGCTGCCGTTGCAAGCGGGGTTGAAGCAGCGCTAAAAGCCCTGGGAAGAAAAGAGGGCACAAATGTAATTGCTTTTGGAGGCGACGGAGGTACAGTGGACATAGGCCTGCAGGCCCTAAGCGGCGCCATGGAGCGAGGCCACGACATGACCTACATCTGCTATGACAATGAGGCCTACATGAATACAGGCGTCCAGAGAAGCGGTGCTACACCTTATGGGGCATCGACAACGACTTCCCCTGCAGGCAAGGTATCCTTTGGGGAGGACCGGTTGAAAAAGGACATGCCAAGGATAATAGCTGCCCACAACGTACCGTATGTTGCAACGGCCTCTGTCGCAATGCCTCTGGATTACATGGAAAAGGTGAAAAAGGCAGTCAATACAAAAGGCCCCGCATACATTCACGTTCATGCGCCGTGCACCCCTGGATGGGGCATCCCCAACGAAAAGAGCATCGAAATTGCGCGCCTTGCAGTTGACACAGGTATGTGGGTCCTTTATGAAATCGAGAATGGGGTTGAGAAACTAACTTATGAACCTGCTGATAGGAAGCCTGTAGGGGATTATCTCAAGACCCAGAAGAGATACAGGCACTTGAAAGAGGACACAATAGCCAAGATACAAGAGATGACAGACCAGAAGTGGGAAAAGTAATTACATTCCTTCTATTTCTCTTCCTTTTATTTTCCTAACCAGCAAAATCGAGAGCATTGCAATTGCTGTTCCGATTATATAGATGACATTGATGCTTGATGCGTTATAAACAGGGATGAGGATTACCGGGGCAAAGGCATAACCGAAAAATCTTGCGCTGTTGAAAACCGACGACACTGTGCCTCTCATTTTTGGAATTACCTCCATTGCTACCGTTAGAAGTGAGGCCCATATACCCGCGTTTCCGCAGCCAAACAAAAAGAGCAGAAACACGAATGCATAAAAGCTATGCGCAAAATTAATGAGCACCAGTGTCGCGCCGGAGATTAAAAACCCATAAGTTGCTGTTTTTTTCCTACCAATCCTGTCAACAAGGGCCCCTGCGACGGGCGATGCGATTATCCCTGCCGCGCCGCTTGATGCGAGTATCATTCCTATCTGGCGCTCTTTCATCAAAAGGGGTGGAAGGGACAGGAAGTCAGACATAAAAGATATTACCCCGATAAATGCGAAAAACACCAGGAACCCAATGGTGCCAAGGAGGACGACATCCCTGTTATTAAGTACAGTCTTAATCTGCTCCATAACGTCCCTGAAACTACCGCCCCCCGTCTTGAAGGAATGCCCTCGAAACGCTGTCCAGAAAAACCCGCCAGCAAAAAAGGAGAGTCCACTAAATGTGAAGAATACATATCTCCAGCTAAACTCTGCAAGGTATCCTGCAACAAGCGGGCCAAGTGCAATGCCTGCAGTAATCGCAGAGCCAAAAAAACCCATGGCAGTCCCCCTGTTTTCTCTTGTTGTAATATCCCCAAGAATCGCAACAAGCACGGGGCTGACCAGTGCAAATCCTGTTCCAAGAATTACTCTTGATAGCAAAAACATTGAAATGCTTTCTGATATGCCGCACAGAAATGAGCCGAAAGAATAGACCAGAAATCCGGCCATAACAATAATCTTTCGGTCATAGCGGTCAGAGAGCGTGCCCGAAAAAAGCTGCAGGAATGCAAAGGGAAACATGAAAAACGGAATTGAGAGAAGCACCTGCCCGACATCAACGCCAAACGCAGATTTAAGCGAAGGTATCAAAGCAAGCACTGCGTTCCCGCTAAGAGGGCCAATAAAACCCCCAAGATATATCGACAATATCTTCAGGTCCCTCATGGGCGGTATTATGCCTCCACAATTAATAAAACTATGCAAAAACTTTTTTATGCTCAGGATGCCAGTGCTTCTTGTGGAGATAAATGGAGTAAATATAGAGGACACATTTGCCGAGTGTTTCACGAGCGCTTATACGCGGCTTTTGATAACGGCGGTAAATGAGAAGTGGGCACGTATTGCAGCCACACAGGCCACAGGATACGGCACTTCAATGATTGGGTGCACAGCGGAGGCAGGGATAGAGGCATTTTTGGACGAGTCACAGACTCCGGACAAAAGACCTGGATATGTGATACAGCTTTGGACTTCCAAGAAGAACATGTTGAACGAGCTTTTGGGGCGTATTGGCCAGTGTGTCCTGACATCACCCACAGCAGCGGTTTTCAACTGGTGCGAGAGTACGGAGAAGCTTGATGCCGGGCACAAGATGCGGTTCTTTGGCGACGGCCACCAGTCAAGGGGCATGGTTGGCGATAGGGTTGTAACAAAGATACCGATTATGGGCGGCGAGTTTGTCATAGAAAAAGAGTTTGGCGTATCAAAGGGCGTAGCAGGGGGCAACTTCATAATTCTTGCAGACTCTATTGAATCAGCGCTCGCTGCAGCAGAATCTGCGGTCGATGCAATCGGCAGCGTAGAAGGAGTAATAACACCATTTCCAGGAGGGGTCTGTGCATCTGGCTCAAAGGTGGGGTCAAATAAATACAAGTTCATGCATGCCTGCACAAATGAGCTTTACTGCCCCACGATTTCAGAAACAGTCGAAGGCTCTTTTGTAAAGGATGCAAAGAGCGTCCTTGAGATAGTAATTGATGGAGTGAGCGAGGAGCAAGTAAAGGAGGCCACGAAAAAGGGCATTGAAGCCGCATGCAAAATAGATGGTGTAAAAGGGATAACAGCAGGCAATTACGGGGGCACACTTGGGAATGTGCACATTCGCTTGAGGGAGCTTTTCTAAATTGACAGAGCAAAAACACATCAAGGATTTGGGCGACCGGGAGCCCGTTGAAGGATTCTTTGTCGTCGAGTACAAGCACGATATAAGGGAATACAAGAAAGGTTATCGGTTCATGTTCGGGGTCTCCGACAGCTCTGGAGAGGTCATGGTAAATTACTGGGGAGGGCCTGATGCAGGCACCATTGAAGAGGTCTGGAGCGAGTTTTCAAAAGGGGCCATTGTCTACATAAAAGCTGAATCCGTAATATACAACGAGAAACTCCAGATTAACATAAACCCCCCGGAGCATTCTGTCAGACTAGCAAAAGAAGGAGAGTACGACCCTTCAATGTTTATCGATATCTCAAGCAGGGACATAGGTGAGATGGAAAAGAAATTTTTCTCCCTTGTGGATTCTGTCATGGACCCCCTTATGAAGGGCCTTCTTGAGGATACCTTCAAAGACCCTGAAACCTGGAATACCTTCAAGCGCGCGCCTGCTGCCAAGCAGTTCCACCATGCTTACATTGGAGGCCTTCTTGAGCACACACTGGGAGTCGCAGAGTTTGTGGACACTGCCTGCAGGGTCCAGCCCTCACTTGAGCGGGACCTCGCCATCACCGGGGCGCTTTTACATGATATAGGCAAGACGCGCGAGATGAAGGCCACAAGCACAATCGAGTACACTCCCGTGGGGATGCTTGAGGGCCACGTGGCCGTAGGTTACGGGATGGTGAAAAGCAAGCTTGGGGACTTTCCGGAGACACTTGCCACAAAAATCCTCCATATCATATTAAGCCATCACGGTGAAAAGGGAAACGGCTCTCCCCAGGAGCCAATGTTCCCGGAGGCCGCGGCCGTATATCTGGCAGACTTTTTCGATTCTTTTGTTGTACAGTTCATAAAGGAAAAGGAAAATTGTGACACTGACGACTTCAAGATATATTCGCGCCTGCTTGACAGGCGGATATTTTTAAAGTAAAATGAGAGTAACAATCGCACAGACCGATATTGCATTTGGGGCGAAGGAGAAGAACCTAGGCAAGGCATTGGAGATTGTAAAAGTTGCAGGCTCTGATTTGATACTTTTTCCAGAGCTTTTCACAACAGGCTTTGACTTTGATGCCTTAAAAGAGCTTTCAGAAGAGATACCCGGAGAAACGACGGCTGCCATTCAAGGAGTCTGCGGCGATTCAATAGTCGGCGGCTCGATTGTTGAAAAAGATAAAGATATCTATAATACTTTTTTTCTTTTAGACAAAGACGGAATCCTTGGAAAATACCGAAAGATGCACCTCTTCAGAGCGGAAAAGAATTATTTTTCATCTGGAACGGAACCCATAGTAATAGACACAAAATTCGGAAAAATTGGACTTGCCACATGCTATGACATCAGGTTTCCCGAGCTTACGAGGGAGCTTACAAAAAACGGTGCAGAGATTCTGCTCGTCACAGCAGAATTTCCCTCTCCGCGAGACAACCACTGGAAGGTCCTGCTTCAGGCAAGGGCAATAGAGAACCAGGTTTTTGTAATAGCCACAAATCGGGTAGGCAGAGACAAAAGACAGGAATATTTTGGCAGCTCAATGGTAATTGACCCGTGGGGGCGGGTATTACTTGAGGGAGGGAGCAAAGAAGAGGAGCTCTTGTGCGACATCGATATTCAAATGGTATCAAAAACCCGGAAGGACTTCCCGGTGCTTGGTGATTCGAAAATAATATAAACTTACTTTACATACCCTACTATTGATGAGGGTTTTTATATTAATCAGCCTATTATTTTTTCTCATAGCGCCCGTTTTTGCGCTCGATATAGAGGATTACGAGGCAAAAGCCAAAATCGTTGACAGCAAGCTGGTGGAGGAGGTAACGCTTCGGATTTACAACAGCAATGAGGAGCCCCTGACCAGCTTTACTTACCCATTTGGCGGCGACATGCAGAACCTCACAGTCCACGATTCAGTAGGGGCGCTTGAGTACTCTTCAAAATATACAGGGGATAAGACATACGTCACTACCACGCTTAGAGAGCCCCTATTGACTGATAGAGCGTATGACATCACCTACAAATTCTATCTTGACGGGCAGATAACCCTAAAGGAGGCCACATACATCCTGTCCACAACCCACTCGCTTCTTGCAAACGTCAAATCCTTTGATTTCACAATCACACTCCCTGAAGGGCATGGGATAGCCACCGGGCAGATTGTCAGTCCACACCCTGGGAAGTTCACATCAGACGGACGGCATGTGGTGCTGGAATGGAATCTATACGACCCCATACCTCCAGAGCTTCGGGAATTCGATGCAATTGTCCTTTATGAAAACCTTCTTGGTGAAAACACACCATGGTGGGAGGGCAAGGAGAATTACATATATCTGATAATAATAGCAGCAATGCTTTTTGCATTCGTTAATCTCTCAAAGCAGCTTAGAACCAAGAAACAGACAAATGACAGGATAGACATCCTCAGAGGGGACGAGCAGGCCATCATGCGGCTTATTATCGAGACTGACGGCATCGACCAGCGGGAGATACAAAGAGCGACCGATTTCTCCAAGACCAAGGTGTCAAAAATTCTTTCAGAATTTGAAAAGAGGGGCGTTATAAGAAAGGAGCAGGCCGGCAGGCGGAACAAGATATTCATTAAAAAAGAGCTAAAAGAGCAGTAAACATGTCAATCAGGCACATTCTAGATGACTACAAAAAGGGCAAAGTATCCCTCGAAGAGGCTGAGCGCAATCTCAGGCTTTTCAGCATGAAAAAGATAGAAAACATGGGACTCATTGACACCCACAGGCAGAACCGGACAGGGGTGCCGGAGGCCATATTCGGGGAGGGCAAGACCGACGCAGAAATAATTTCTCTTGCAAAAAGCTTCATCGAAAAGAAGAACCGGTGCATTGTAACCCGGCTGACCCCCGAGAGGATGGCCAAGATATCAAAGAAACTTACGGGCGCAAAAATTGAAAAAAACACAAAAGCTGGTGCTCTGGTAATCAGCAAAAAAGGAGCAAAAATAAAAAAGACAGGAGGGCGTGTTGCAGTGCTATGCGCCGGCACCTCAGACATCGGGCGTGCCGAGGAGGCGGCCTTGATTTCGCGCGAGATGGGGTGCGAGGTTATCACTTTTTATGACGTGGGCATTGCAGGCATTCACAGGTTGATTCCTGCTGTAGAGGGGATTATAAAACATGACGCGGACGCAGTGGTCGTCGCAGCAGGCATGGAGGGGGCGCTGCCCTCGGTGGTCGCAGGCCTTATCGATGTCCCCGTTATCGGTCTTCCAGTGTCAGTGGGCTACGGCGAGGGAGGGCGCGGCAGGGCCGCGCTTTATTCAATGCTCCAGAGCTGCTCCCCCGGTCTTGCAACGGTTAACATAGACAACGGGTTTGGCGCAGGGGCGATGGCATCACTTATTGCTAATCGGGCAGCAAAATTTAGAGATTAAGTGTGGATTCTATCTCTTTGTAAACTTTCCTGAAAGGCAATTTTGTTTTCTTTGCGATTTTTTTTACATCTTCGTATTCTGGTTTTACATTTACTATGTTTCCGGCTTCGCCGGTTGCAACCTTCACACGCACCTTTCCTTTGTAGCCCGGGATGTCGATATCCACCTTTTTTATTTCTCGCTTAAGGGTCTGCCTTTTCTGGACAATCCCTGTCCTGATTCCAAGCGTCCCGGTTTCCGTGGTTAAAACCCCTGAAAGAATATCAGTGTCTTCTTTCCTGCACATAACTGATATGATATGCCCCGGCCTTCCCTTTTTGGTGATGGTGGGCTGAATCTGAACATCAAGCGCCCCCATTTCATAGAGGCGCTCAAGGGTGTAGCCAAGCACCTCGCCGGAGACGTCGTCTACGTTTGTCTCAAGCATTGATATCGAGTCTTCAAGCGGCAGTAATTTTCCAATCATCACCCGCAAAATATTCGGGTTTTTAAGGTCAAACCCCCCAGCACCTGTGCCGATTGTTCCAACTTCGAAGTTTTGGGGCTCTTCAAACCTCACAAGATTTGCAAGCAGCGCGACGCCGGTTGGCGTCGCAAGCTCAAATTCGTCACTCGAAAAATAAAATGGAATCTTGAATTTTCTCAAGATTTCTGTAGTCACTGGAGGGGGTATAGAAAGCTCCCCATGCTCTGTCTTAACGCGCCCCTTGCCAACAAGGACCGCAGATGAAAATCCTCTCCTGCCAAGAAGGCCAAGGCTTCCAAGAAGGACAGACGCGCCGGCAATGTCCACAACCGTGTCAACAGAGCCAAGTTCATGCAGGTGGACGTTCTTTGTGCCATGGACTGCCTTTTCCCCGTCAAGGATGGTTTTTGCAACAAGAAGCGCAAATTCCTTTTCCTTTTTGCCTGTCAAAACCTTCCCTAAGATTCCCTCAAGGTCCCCGTATCTGCCTTCTGTCTCAATGTCAACAAAAAGCGCTTTAATTCCTTTTTGCTTGACCTTCTCCTTTTTTACATTGATTTTGCATCTTGCTTCCTTTTCTATCCTTTTTACAACTGCCAAAAACTTCTTTTCGCTCCCGCCAGCGTCAATAAGCGCCCCCAGGAGCATATTGCCGCTTATGCCGGACTGCAGGGGGTCGATGTAGAACGTAGTTGTCATAATGCTACCATTTTTATAGTTAACCGGGTCGTATAAATATATAATCCGAAACAATTAATAATATCAAGATGAAAATAGGAAAGAAGAGGGTGATGTTACTCTTGAATTCCAGACGAATCTTAATATCTTCTATTTCAGTGTTTGCCCTATTGGAATGGGTTAGGGACAAAAACCAGGAGACCCGACTTTGAGCAACAAAGAAAAGGCGCTTGCAGATTATCCCTTTAAGACCATCTTTGAGAACATGGAAGAGGGGGTCATGGTGATAGACAAAAACTACAAAATCACAGACGTAAATTCTGCTATTCTAAAAAGAATGGGCCTTAAAAAGAAGGACGTAATCGGAAAGAGATGCCATGAGGTCAGCCACAACAGGACGTCGCCATGCAAGCCCCCTCATGAATGCCCCTACAAAGAGGTCATGAAGACCGGGAAGCAATTCCGGGTCGTGCACACTCACTTTGACAAGAAGGGAAATGAGATTTACGTAGAACTTACGGCCTTCCCGATAAAAGATAATGGAAATAAGATAACCCACATCATCGAGATTTCAAGAGACATCACCGAGCGCAGGAAGGCACAAGAAGAAATTGGCTTTCTGGCTTCCATTATTAAAAATCTCCCTGATGCGGTCTGTTCCATTGATACAAAAGGGAATATTATTTCATGGAACGAGGGCGCTGAAAAGATGCTGGGCTATAAGGTCAAGGAGATTTTAGGGAAGCCTATCCTCAAAATTATTCCCCAGGAACTTGGCAAGAAAGAGCTTGAGCACTGCATAAATATCCTGGGCCAGGGAAGGAGTTTATCTGGATACGAGTCAACGAGGGTCGCAAAGGACGGCAGGGTGGTGCTAGTAGAACTCACAGGTGTTGCCCTGAAGGACGAAAATCAAAACATCGTAAGTTATGCTTCTATAATGCACGACATCACCGAGCGCAAAGAGATGGAAAACGCGCTAAGCAAACAGACCGAGACATCTCAAAAGTACCTTGACCTTGCAGGAAGCATCATGCTGGTAATCGGCAAAGACCAGAGGGTCAAGGTGGTAAACAGAAGATTATGCAAAGTCCTGGGGTACAAGGAAGAGGAGATTGTCGGAAAAAACTGGTTCGATACTTTCATTCCAAAAAACGACATGGTGCAAGTGAAGAAAGTGTTCAACCAGCTGATTAAAGGAAAAGTCGAAACGACAGAATATTATGAAAATACTGTTTTAACAAAAAGCGGCGAAGAGCGACTTATCGCGTGGCATAATGCAGTCATAAGGGATGCCAAAGG
>JAHJSX010000103.1 GCA_018830205.1 archaeon
CAGTCATTATATTTTTCCGCGTGGCAGCCCTTACATCTTTCCGACCCCACATAGGTTGCGTCAGGGTCTCCCGTCGCGATAGGCTCTTTTGCGTCCCCTATAACGTACTCAACAGCAGACACCGGTGCCGCTATTATCGCCAAGATAAAAAGCCCGATGAATGCTGCAAACAAATCCCTCTTCATTATGTCATACCTCCTTTTCTTTTCATTTATCATCTATTACCTCGTCTACGAGTTCTCTGATTTTCTCCCTGGACTTTTCGAGCATTTTGCGGCCCTTTGCGGTTGCTTCGTAGTATTTTCTCACCTTGCCCCGAACCACGGCTTCTTTGCTCTTCAAGTAGCCCTGTTTCTCCAGCGCGTGAAGCGTCGGATACATCGTCCCAGGGCCAACCTCATAGCCATGCCTCTTCAACTCCCGCATCATCTCGACACCATAAATTGGATTCTTGCTTGCATGGTAGAGTATGTGAATCTTGATGAACCCGACGAAGAAATCCCGAAGCATGGTATCGTATTCCGATATCTATATAAGATATTGCTCTACTATAAATAACTGTGGCTTTATGTACGTGTCCGTAAAGGGCCATTTATCGTTGTTAAACCGATACGTAGCAAGGTGAAAAGATGGGACTAGTTGAATCCATTCTGCTGTTTGTCGTTGGCCTCGGCCTGGTCATCTACTTCGCCGAGAAGCTCGTAAAGGGGGCAGTAGGGACATCCCTGGGCTTTGGAGTTTCCGCGTTTCTAATAAGCGTCGTTTTCATAGGGTTCGACCCCGAGAATCTTGCTGTGGGGGCCGTGGGGTCCTATGAAGGAATGCCGGGAATCGCCCTGGGCTCTATCATCGGGGCGGCGATGGTTGCCGTTGCCCTTGCCTTCGGGGTAACTGCCCTCCTTGTACCCATGAGGTTCGGGGAGGTCCCGAAGCAGACTCTTGCAGTCCCCGTGCTGGCTGTGCTTCTCCTGTGGGTATTGGGTTTTGATGGCCTGCTTTCGAGGTATGATGGCGCTGCTTTGCTTTTTGGATTTGTTCTATCAGTGGTCTACCTACTTTGGCTGAGTAAAAAAGGTCTGGATATAAAACCTACAGGCGAGGTTGCAGAAACCCTGGAAGAGGCAGAAGAACCCAGTAAATGGAAGTCCTTTTGGCTTCTCCTTTTCTCCCTTGGTGCCATTGTTCTGGGAAGCGAGATGCTGGCGGGCGCTTCTAGAAGCATTATTGCAGAAGTTGGGATATCGGAAACCGTATTTGGAATGACCATTCTTGCCTTCCTTGTGAGCATTGAGGAGCTGGCAAGGGAGCTTCCAGCGGCTATGAAGGGCAGGCCGGAAATCAGCTTCGGGAATGTGGCAGGTTCCATCCTTGCATTTTTCCTGTTCAATGCAGGGATAATCGCGCTGGTAAACCCTGTGCCTGTGGGGCAAGATGTCCTGGGGTTCTATCTTCCCATGGCCTTTATTTCGGTCGTCCTGGTATCCCTCTTCATGATGACTAGGCATGTCTCCCGCTTTGCTGGCGCAGTCCTGCTCATGATGTATATTATATTTGTGATAGGCGCCGGCTACTAGACTCAAAATAAATCATCCGGCTGCCTGCCAAATCGCCCCAATCTCACGCGTATCCCGGCATCGCCAACGATTTTTCCTTTATAAATAATTTTTCTTTTGCAAATAAATTTAAATACTCTCGCAAGTTTAATTTTGTTGTGGTAAACACAGTGGAAACTTCCGAACATATATCAAAAAATCTGGAGGAGCTGCGAACGAGCTGGTATTCCATCTCAAAGCTTTGCCAGGGCCTCAAGCGATACAAGTCTTCAAAGGACGAGGGGTTCGTAAGCTCGCTTGACTCAATAATCTCGGCCATTGAGGGCTTTGAGAAACTCACGGCCGACGTTTACCAGTCCATCCTTGACACGTTTCCATCACATCCAAAAAAGCTTGAATCAGAAAAGGACGAGATATTGAAAGGGGTCTCAAGCTTCAAGGGCCATATAGAAGGGGACCAGAAGCAAATCACAGCCGTAAAAGAAACAGACAGGAATGCAATCAAAGGAAAGCTTGAAAAAATCAAGCAGCAATACGAGGACCTTGAGCGCCTGACATCAGAGCGATGCGCCAAATATTTTGAAAGAAAGAGGGAGTACACAATCGCGCTTGATAAAATAGAAAGTGAAGTAGGCAAGAGGGTCAAGGACTTAAGCGGGGCTTTTGTGAACAGGACGACCGACGTTGTCAAAGGATATGACATTACTCTTGACGGGCACAGCATCTTCACAGAAGAGCTCTTTGACATCCTAATGGAGGGCAGGGCAAACATTGACGATATCCGCATCAAGACGCTTGAGGGCGGCGGAATCCTTGGCAAATTCTCTGGCTCTGCCCAAAAGCAGACGAGCGCCAAAGAGAGTGTTTTGAAATACGAAGCGCAGGAAATGATACAAAGGGCC
>JAHJSX010000104.1 GCA_018830205.1 archaeon
ATTTTATTATTTTGCAAGAAACACCGCTTCAAGTTCGCTTCTTAACTGTGCCGGTGGTATGTAGCCAGTGATATTGCTCGATACCTCTCCTGCCCGGTTTAACATGACTATCATGGGATAGCTTTCTGCCCCGTAATTTTGCACAATCTGTGGATTCGCTGCCCCGTCTACCTTTATCCACACAAACTCATCTCTGTAGTCTGTCACTATGGGGCTTGAAAACGCCAGGTTGTCAAGCGCCTCGCATGCAGGGCAGTCTAAAAGGGAGATGAATACTACTGCCGGCAGGTTCTCTTGTTTTGCCACGCTGATGCCTGCCTCGTAATCAGTCCAGGTGATGCTTTGTGCTTTAACACTCCTTGCCTTCATGATGTCCACAACTGTTACCTCAAATTGAATTGTCTTGCTTGCAAGGGGGTGGTTATAATCGATTGTGAAATGTGTTTCATTTACGTCCGTAATGGTCGCTGCCCCATATGAGGTCACAACGACCGAATCAATCTCTGGTGTGAGGCTGGTTGTTACGTGGGTATCATTTAGGGTCACAAGTGCGGGGCCGTATTCTGTCGTGATCAGGGTGTTGTCCTCTGGCTCATGAAGGAGCGTCATATTATCTTCAGAGATGTCCACAACCCGTGACTTCCAATAATTGAGCTGGACTGTTTCGTTTAACTCTGGCTCCGTACCTGTAGCCTCGACAAAATCTGCCAATGATACAACAGTCGATTTTGGAAGTGTGACATATCTCGAGAGTGTTACAATGTAGTCTGACGACCACTCGCCGTATGCGTCAGCGGGCAAGAGTGTTATGGTTTTTACATCCCCTATCTTCATACCTACAAGACCTGCTTCAAGAACAGGCAGCACCTGGCCTTTTCCAAGCGTAAAACTCATTGGTTCGTAATTATCTGCGAAAGTGAAGGTGTCTGTCTTTTTTACATCAGGGTTGAAGGCCACATCAGCGATAGAAGTATCGAACACTTCTCCTGTTTCCGCGAGCTTTCCTGTAAAATCCATCTTTACAAAATCCTCGCTCTCAAGTACAAATTGGGAATAATCGTCGTCTTTGTCTTCGGATACGCAGCCTGAGCTAAGGAGGAGAAAGGCGAATAATAGAATGCGTTTCATCATTTCTTTTTTGCCTCTTTTTGAAGCTTGGGCAGTGTGATGCTTTTGTCGCAGTTTGCGCACTTTAGCCTATAGGGGCGCTTGACAAGCAGGGCGCTCCCCTCGTGCTCATCACCACAAAAGGGGCATTTCATTACGTACTGGGATTTTTCCTGGCCTTTATCCTTCCATACAATTATCTCGCCGGTCTCAATTCCTTCTTTGTTTGTGAGCTTCCTTTTTGTAAGGTATGCAAACTGTCCCGGCTTTATATCCTTCAAGTCAAATGGCAGTTTCATAAAAAGTGAATTGGAGAACTTCAATATTAAACTTTTCTATTTTGTTACTGTGCAAAAAAAAACACATCTTAGCAAGCGCTATATACTATTCAAATCTTCTGTACAAATCTGTATAATTTAATATTTAGGAGGCAAAGATTTTGAACTGTTGGGACTATAAGGCGTGTGGGAGGGCAAAGGGAGGAGCAAAGGTGGCAGAAATGGGAGTATGTCCGGCATACCCAGACCACGCACACGACTGCTGGAAGATAGCAGGAACATTCTGCGGAGGCACAGTACAGGGAACCGGGGCCCAGAAGATGAATTCATGCCTGACCTGCGACTGGTACTTGAAGGTAAACACAATGACAGGGACGAACAAAGAACTCCTGAAAGGTTAGTACCACTTGAATTTTAACGGGCGCCGCACTTAATGCGGCGCCCGACTGCTTTTTAAATTCATATGATTAAATGTTCCTATTTATTTTAAGTGGTTATGGGGGCCGACTTGGTTATGAAAAAGCTCGAAGCACTTGAGCAGGCAATCGGGGAGAAGGATAAATTCATACTAGCATTCTCGGGGGGGCTTGACAGCGCATTTTTAGCAGCGTATCTGAAAAAGCTCGGGAAGGACTTTATTGCCGTGACCATTGACAATGGAATGCTTCCTGACCCAGGCTACATAAAAGAGGAAGCAGGGCGTCTCGGCCTTGAGCACAAGGTCATCGAGGTGGACCTGTTCCGCGACAAAGTCTTTTCAGAGAACACGGAAGAGCGGTGCTATCTTTGCAAAAAAGAGATTATCAAGGCGCTCAACGCCTTCAAGAAAGAGGTCGGGTACGACCACGTAATCGACGCTTCCAACCTCTCTGACCTAAAAGACTACCGCGCAGGCATCATAGCGCTCCATGAGGAGAGTATCATGACTCCGCTTTTCGATGCAGAAATAGAAAAAGAGGACATCGTAAGATATGCGAAAGAGTTCAACATAGACAGCCGGATGCCCCAAAGCTGCCTTGCAACAAGAGTGCCAATTCACGAGAGGATAAGAAAGCCTGTAATAGAGCGAATAAGGACTGTTGAAAATGAAATATCAAAACTCGGCCTATCGCTTGTAAGGGCGAAAGCCCATGACAGGCTCCTTAGAATCCAGGTGCTTGATAGCGAAATGGATTTGGCGCTTGAAAACAAAGACAAAATAAACAAAGTAGCAAAAGATGCCGGATTTGCCTACGTCACGATTGACCTTGAGCCTTATGAATTAAAGAAGTGACATGAGTTTTTGAACCTTTTCTTTTGATATGCTCCCCTTCATCCGGTCGCCGTTCGTGCAGACTGCCCCGCGCACGCCTGCGATGTCGGCACCCATGTCCTTTAATTTAAGCACGTCATCGAATGAGAGCGAGCCTGCGAGTGCCGCTATAAGGCCATGGGAGTGGGCCGCATCTATGAATGTTTTTAGTTCCTTCTCGCCCATATGGGAAAAGAGCGTATTGCCATTCTTGCCTGCTGTGTCTATCATTACGCCGAAGGCGCCTGCCTGTGATGCGATTTTTGGGAGAACAAGCGGTGAGATTGCACCAATGCTTTCGTAATCCGCATAGCCCGCCAGCACAAGCTTTGCGCCGTCTGTTGCCCTTTTTAAATTTTGGGCCATATCCAGGGCCTCTTCTTTATTCCTGATTCCAAAAAGGCCGGCCTTCACATAGTCGACGCCGAGCTTCGCAAGGCCAAACGCAGCAAGGGACGCAGTGCCTGGCTTGTACTGGAGGTCCCCAATTGTGGCGCTCAGTTCAACCCCCTGAGGGATAATCGCCTTGACGGCCTCAACCGTCCAGGGAAAGTTCGCGCCAAGCGAGCCTTCTTTTGGGTTCTTTACGTCGATTATGCCGGCTCCGCCCTCTATTGCAACCTTTGCTTCCTCAATTGATGTAGGGCTTACGAGCAGCTTCATAACAAGCACTTTATACCTCTGCCCTTTAATAAAAATGTGATGGAAGTAATACCTGTAATCGACATAATGAACGGGATTGCTGTCAGCGGGAAATCTGGCAGGCGCGAGGAATACACACCTTTTGAGACCGTGTTTGCCAAGTCGTCAGACCCAGTGGAAATCGCAAGAAACCTGCCATACGAGCGGCTGTACACAGCCGACCTTGACGGCATCATGAAAGGGGCACCCAACATCGGGATTCTTGAAGAGCTTTGCAAAATCAAGCGGCTCATGGTTGATGTGGGGATAAAGAATATTGATGATTATGAAAGGATTTCACACGTCGATGCTGAGGTTATACTTGGAAGCGAAACCCTCAAGGACCTTGAAACCCTTGAAACAATTAAAAAGGAAGCCAAGGTCGTGTTTAGCATTGACATAAAAGACGGGAAATTAATGTCTCCTTTTTTGCCAAGTGACCCCTTCGAAGCCTTTTCTCTATTAAAAGATAAAGTAAAAAAATTCATCGTATTGAATATTTCATCTGTGGGCACGCTAAGCAGTGATTTTTCCACTCTTCGAAAATTCATAAGTCCAGATGTCGAAATCTATTATGGTGGGGGAATAAAAAAAGAAGATTTAGAAAAATTAAAAAAAATGGGTGTGAGCGGCTGCCTTGTGGGCACCGCTCTTCACAAGGGTATATTCTGAATCTACATCATGCCTGGAGGCATGCCGCCCATGTCTGGCGGCATATCTGACCCTCTGTGTGAGCCCGAAGAAGCAATGACATCGTCGATTCTTAGTATCATGACTGCCACTTCGCTTGCGGAATTTATGGCCTGGGTCTTTACCTTCAAAGGCTCTACTACTCCCTGTTTTAGCATGTCAGTTACCTTTCCGGTGAAGACATCTAGCCCGAATTTCGTTCCGTCCGCCTTTGCGTGCCTGGACCGCAGGGCAACAAGAGTGTCTATTGGGTCAAGTCCTGCGTTTTCTGCGAGCGCCCTTGGTATTACCTCAATTGCGTCTGCGAACGCCTCTATTGCAAGCTGCTCTCTTCCTCCGATGGACTTTGCAAAGGTCCTAAGGCCTCTGGCTACCTCTATCTCTGGTGCACCGCCGCCTGCAACAATCTTCTTGTCCCTTATTGCAGCTGGTACAACGCCGAGGCAGTCCTCAATTGCACGCTCGACCTCGTCGACTATGTGCTCGGTGCTTCCCCTGATTAGTATAGTGACGGCTTTTGGGTCCTTGCAGTCTTTTACGTAAATCATGTCGTCATCGCCAATCTTTACCTCTTCTACAATGCCCGCGTATCCAAGGTCTTCTTTTGTCAGGTCTACTAGGTTCGTGACGATGTTTGCGCCTGTGGCCCTTGCAAGTTTTTCCATGTCGCTCTTTTTGGCCCTTCTTACTGCCATTATTCCTGCTTTTGACAGGTAGTGCTGTGCAAGGTCGTCTATGCCTTTCTGGCAGATTAGGACTTTTGCGCCGGATTTTGTGACCGTTTCAACCATGTCTTTTAGCATGTTCTCCTCTTCTGCAAGGAATGCCTTCAGCTGGCTTGGGTCCGTAATCCTGATTTCGGCGTCTGTCTCGGTGCCCTTTACCTCAAGCGCGGAAGTGAGAAGCGCTATCTTTGCCTTTGCAACCTTCTTTGGCATTGCGGGGTGCACGCGCTCTTTGTCGATTACAATTCCTTTTACAAGTTCTGTATCCTCGATGCTTGCGCCCTCTTTTTTCTCGATTTTTATGTAATCTGTGTCGATTGTAATTTTGTCGTTGTCGGTTTCTGCTATTGCTTTGACTGCTTTTACAATGAGGTCTGCAAGGTAATCCTTTGCCTTCTCCGCGCCCTTTCCAGTCATAGCAGTCATAGCTACCTTCCTGAGCATCTTGTCATCGTTTATTGAAATCGGTATGGCAATTTTCGCAAGTATCTCATTTGCCTTCTCGGCTGCCATGCGGTATCCGCTTGCTATTACTGTTGGATGTATCTCCTGGTCAAGGAGATCCTCGGCCTTCTTCAAAAGCTCGCCACCGATTACTGCAGCTGTCGTTGTGCCGTCTCCTACTTCTGCGTCCTGGGTCTTTGCAACCTCAACCATCATCTTCGCTGCCGGGTGCTCGATGTCCATCTCCTTTAGGATTGTAACCCCATCGTTGGTGACTACAACGTCTCCAAGTGAATCCACGAGCATCTTGTCCATTCCCCTTGGGCCAAGTGTTGTTTTGACCGACTCTGCGACCGCGCGGGCCGC
Organism: archaeon; assembly: GCA_018830205.1. GTDB lineage: Archaea > Hydrothermarchaeota > Hydrothermarchaeia > Hydrothermarchaeales > Hydrothermarchaeaceae > JAHJSX01. Next base: position 5,583 of record JAHJSX010000104.1, read on the forward strand.
AAGAATATTCATCCTTTGCGCATCTCGTCCAATAGTGCGCTGGGTCTTATCTGAAAGAATAAGAACCTGTTGTCCACCTAATTGTGTTGACATTTTAATAAATTCCTCCTAATTGTTTTATTGTTTAAAATAATACTAAATCGCATTGTTCATGACTATGAACTTCTATATAAAGTTTTTGTATAAAATTCAGGACGGTGACCCACTCTTTCTACCGCCTGATTCTTCGTTTCCAAAGGAACGATGGGACAAGGGCCAGCAGGGTGATGATGCTTGGCCCGCATATTCCTTTACCTTCTCCCCCTACTACTGGAGTCACCTTGGGTGTTATCGTGGCCGCAGGGGTCTCTTGCGGCTTGAGTGTTGCTTGCGTCGGTTCTGCCTTTGGTGTGGTAGTTGACATGGGTGCCCCTGGTACCTCTCCTACTACCAGGCTCACTGCCTTCTGGACCACTCCATAGAAGTCCCTCGGCTCAACTTCCAGCATTAGATTAAACACGCCCGCGGCGCCGGCTGGTATAGTGAGGGTAATCTCACGCTCGCTTGTGCCAGGATACAACATGCCTGTGTACACCTCGGAGGAGGTCCAGCCTTCAGGGAGGTTTATTAGCCTCAAGAAAGCGCCTGTCTCGCTTGCTTTGCTTAAAAGTGCCACAGGCAAAATTATTGTGCTTCCGGCTGAAATAGAATCAGGCACCAAGATGCTTGAGATGGAGATTGCATGTTCGATGGCGCCGGCAACCCCATAAACTGAGCCTGCCACGCCGTATACGCTCCCCTGTATGCCATAAACAGAGAAGTTCGAGAGGTTGGCCCACACATAGGGATTGGCACTCTGCGAGCTTGTCACAATGCCTGAAGCATAAAGCTTTGTTCCGTCTGTGAGCGTCGCGGTGCAGCCGCCAAAATCACCGCATTCAAGCTTTTTCCACAAGCCGCCTGTATGCCTTGTGGGCC
>JAHJSX010000105.1 GCA_018830205.1 archaeon
AAAAAGTGGTTAAGACTCTTGGCATCAAGGGGGGAATAAAAATCAAAATCACGAGCGCTTACCCGTCTCATGTGGGCCTTGGCTCAGGGACGCAGGCCGGGCTTGCTGCTGGCATGGCTGTTTGCAAGTTGTATGAAAAGGACGTTTCCGTACGGGAAATTGCAAAAATAATAGGACGTGGTGGGACCTCAGGAATTGGCGTTGGGGCATTTGAGTCTGGCGGGTTCATACTTGATGGCGGGCATTCGACGGCCGAAAAAAGGGATTTTTTGCCATCTTCTGCATCAAAGGCGGCTCCTGCGCCCGTGCTCGCCAGGTATGACTTCCCGGACTGGAAAATCGCAGTTGTAATTCCAAAGGTCAAAGGTGAATTTAAAGGAGAAAGGGAAGTTGACGTATTCCAGGCGTTCTGCCCCATACCCCCGGGCCAGGTTGAGCGGCTGTCGAGGCTTGTTTTGATGAAGATTTTGCCATCGGTCGTTGAGGAGGACATCAAAGCATTCGGCGAGGGCATAAATGAGATGCAAAAAATTGGATTTAAGGGGGTGGAGGTGTCTCTCCAGCCACCTGAGGTCAGGGCATTGATGGAAGAGTGCAGGGAATACTCTTATGGTGTGGGGCTAAGCTCATTTGGGCCTGCTATTTACGCCGTAATAGAAGACGAGTTGGGGTTCAAAAATGCTATAAAGGATAAAGCAGAAATAATTATAACAAAAGCGAATAATGACGGTGTGATAATAAATGGGTAAATTCAAATTCTCAAAAAGGGCATATGTTGACAAAATCAAGCAGCAGCGAGATTGGGAGGGGGGCAAAGATGAGGATACCTGGCACGGGGACCTAAATGAAAAGAGGAATTGTATAAGGTTTGTAAGCCTTGACAAGTTCCAAAAAGCCACAATAGCTGTTGAAATCAAAGAGGGCAAATGCGACTCTGGCTACATGTGCTCTGCAAATTGCGACTTCAAATAAACCGAGCTCTCGCTCAAGCTTATTAAAAATAAAAAAAAGAAAAAAAGAGGGGAAGGTTTAGTATTTTTTAAGGACGCTTCCCTTCATCCTGGAACCGACGTTCATGTCTCTGACGCTGAATATATAGTCGTCGATGTGCTTTTCTGTAAACTCTATGCCGGTTCTCTCGAAAAACGCTGTCCATCCGATTCTATCTATCCACTCGCCCATGCGTTCGTCTTGCCTTGCATCTTTTGCCCATTCCTTGACTATCTTCTTTACTGCATCAATGACCTCAGGCCATCTTGGCGGGTTGTTCTTTATGAAGGGTATTGCAAGCCTTGAGAATGCAGCTCCTCCTCTTGCACCGGAAACCTTTCCGCCTACCCATATAGATACGCCGTCGTTTTCCGCATTTGCAAGTGGCACTCCTGGACACAGGCCATAGCAGATGCCGCAGTACATGCATTTATCGGCATCGATTGCAATGCTCTTTCTCGTTGTGCCGTCGTCTTCCTTGATTATCTTGGGCTTGATTGCGTAGGTCGGGCATGCTGCAATTAAAGATGGTACCTCGCACTGCGTGGATACGATTGAGTCGTCCACCGGTGGTGCAACCCTGTGCATGCCAAGAAGCGCAATGTCGCTGCAATGTACTGCTCCGCACATGTTAAGACAGCCGGATGCCGCAATGTTCAGTCTTGCCGGCAGGTCGTCTCTCTGGAAGTAGTCTATCAGCTCATCAGATACAGCCTTGGCAATGCCTGGGCCGTCTGTGGCCGCTGTGTGGCAGTGAACCCATCCAGTACATTGTACAATGCTGTGCATTGCGTTTCCAGTTCCGCCAACAGGCAGTCCCATCTTTTTGACCTCTTTTATCAGTTTATCAACATCCTCCTTTTTGGGAATTATCCACTCGATGCTGTGCTTGCTTGTAAATCTTAGAGTACTCTCGCAGTACTTGTCTGCAACGTCGCACATTTCCCTTATCGTAGCGGAGGATATGAATTTTGGGCCTCCTGTCCTTACTGTGTATACCTCTTTACCTGATTCAGATACATGCTTGAAAACGCCTGGCTTTATATGTTCGTGATACTTCCACTTCCCATAATTATCCTTGAGAGTCGCAGGAAGCATATCCTTGTAGTCTGGTGGACCGAAGTCCATGTCCTCAAAAGCTAATGCCATTTTTTACACCTCCTACTGTACCTCTCCTGGCCAGTAAAACCAGAAGGGATTGTTTCTGGGAGCTTTCACCATCGTTGGCAGCGGCTTGATTCCTGTTTCTTTCAGGAATTTACCGGCTCCGATTCTGTAAATCGTTTCGCCAATTCTTTCCTTTGATCGGCCATGTTCGTCCCACCATTCAATCATGTTGAAAATAAGGTCTTTCAAGTTGGTGTATGGTGGTTCGAGTTTCATGAATGGTGCAAGTGTCCATCCAAGGAAAGCACCGTATCGGCCTCGGGCCCTTCCACCCATCATGAGTGTTGCGCCTCTGTCGTCGCCTACTCTAAGCGCCTTTGACATCTTCTGTATGCAGTACATGCATCTGATACAGTTGTCATTGTCGATTTTTAGCTTCTTTCCGTCCCAGTCCATTGCATTTCCTGGGCAATTTGAAGCTATAAGGTCAACGTCAACGCCAGCATCGGCATATTTCCTAACCTCTGCACTGTCCACCTTCATGTCATCCTTCCAAGTGCCGATTACTGTAAGGTCTGCCCTTGCAACACCGGCAACACAGTCTGTCGGGCACCCTGAAATCTTGAACTTAAATTTGTATGGGTATCTCGGCCTGTGCATGTCATTCAAAACTTCGTCGTCCGACATGAATGTGTGGAAAATGTCATTAGTATCAACCATCGCATTCTCGCACCTTGCAGGTCCGATGCAGTTGCTTGCTGTACGGAAGTCTCCAGATGAGCCGCCTATGTCCCAGTGCTCTTTTGCCGCTTCGTCAAAGAATGGTTCTATGTTAGCCGTCGGGATTCCCACAAGCTGCAGGTCTCCTGTAGCGCCGTGGAAGTTCATAAGCCCGCTCGCGTGCTCGTCCCACAAGTCACAGAGTTTTCTAAGTTTGTCTGTGTTGTAGAACCAACCGGCCGGCTGTATGAATCTTATTGTGTGTGCATCAGCCAAAATATCTTTTCTGTTGGTAACCCTTCCAATAACACCGGCGTCATACCCCGGTACCCCAACCATTCCACCGTGATCCCAGTGGGTCACTTTGTCTTTGTAGTTCAGTTCATATATGTTGAGAAGTCCTTCATAGCCTGTCCTTTTAATCTCTTTTACCAGGCTTGGCCATGGTCCTTTCTCTAATTCGTCCAATATAGGAGTATTTGACACTCTTTCACCTCCAACTATGAATAGCAGTTGTCTGCTTTATTGATAGAATTTATCATTATTTATTTATATATATGTATGTGGGTTTTGTGCATTTCCGCGCACAACCTACAACAATCAATAAATAACCTGATATTCAAGGTATGTCAATGCAACTTGTATGCCTTTCATTTCATCATATCAAGACAAAATATGCTAATTTCCAGGCTGTCAGATTTAATGACTCTGAGCAATTTTACGAGGTTACAAATGGTGAGAGAGTGCTGCTTCAGACCGGTACGAGGGTCGAGGTCTACGCGTATACCGAAAACATTGGTTCTGTCTTTGAGGTATTTACAAAAAAAAGCGGGCTCACTAGAAAAGAGATTGAGGATTTTTTCAATGTGTATTTTGATAAAGACGCAAGAGAACATCTTTTTAGAATGACTTGCTGCATCGAATCCCGCGTTCTTGGAGAAACCTACATTCCGCTTGCAGTGGAATCGGCATTCAAGCAGGCATTGGAAAACAGCGCCGCTGGCCCGCACATGAAAGCGCT
>JAHJSX010000106.1 GCA_018830205.1 archaeon
ATTAATTTCCCCAGGGTTTTTGGAGCGTAGCGAGAAAAAGGCTGAGTGGATGATTTCTCGCGTCTTGACCCACAAACAGTTCGTTACGCGAACTGACACCAATTTTTCCCCGGGGTTTTTGCGTAAGCAAAAAGGCTGTTTTAGACCGGCAGCTGGCTGAAAATTGGGGCCAAAACTGCAATCATGAACGTGAACAGTGCAAGGTAAAGCACCCCTGCAGCAAGAAGCCACCAGTATTCCATGCCAAAAAATCCAATTCTTGTCAGTATGTCGTATGAGGGCTCTTCCTTTGCCTCACCAAAAGGAGTCTTCTGGTTGATGTCCCGCTGGATTACAAAGATGCCGATGGGGTAGAGCAACAAAAGAAAGAGGTACTTTGGAAGGGAGCCGGATTCTATGTATTGTGACGCCATTTTCGATACCTTGTACCAGACATAAATCATCGGGATGCCGAACAGGAGGCCAAGGAACATAAACCGGCCGGAGTTGTATTTTACCCCCAGCTCAATCGCAAGCTCTTGTCCTGTCTTGAAGTACCAGTGAAGGACATAAACATACATCGCAAGCGAGATTACAGCGCCAATAAGGACAGGTATGCCAACCAGTATCAGGTCAAATGTATTGACGCCTTCCCCTCTAACAACACCGGCCTCAACCGCGGCTATCTTTGCAGAAAAAAGGATAAACAAAGCGCCTGATAAAATGTTGTTGTATGCCTGCCCGCCGACCCATAGGGCGGCTGCCATCCAGGGAGTTCGCTTGACCAGATTACTCATATTTCCGCCTCGACCGCTTGAATTTTGGCTTATAATCAATATAAATTTACCCGCTTCTTTTTTTCTTCAATCTTAGCATGTCAAGGCCAAGATCCTTCGGCGGCGAGCCCCTAATCCTGGCAAGATGCATCATCTTTGAGGCCGTTGCAAGCTCCGCAACAGAGCCCTTTGTTTTGCTGCTCGCTTCCGTCGTGAATACCATGGCTGCCCCGACCTCGCCTGCAAGGCCGCAGAGAACGGCGTTTATTCCGGGGGAGTCGGCATCCGTTAATTCCGTGACATTTCCTATGCCCATGAGCATCTGGATATCTGGATTCTCGATGCCGAATAATCGATATGCCACTATTGAATCAGCCAGCCCAAAATTAATTGGTTTTAAAACAGGGTCGGCTATTGGTTTTTTAAAGCCCCTTTTTCTCGCAAGCTTGATATTCTCACCAAGGATTTCGACCCTTTCAACCGGGTCATCAGGGATAATTCCATTTTTCATGGGCAAAATGACAGCGCCGGCCTCAACGTTTTTGAATTTCTTGATTAAGCCGTCGTCAAAACTGAGGATTAAATCGATGCCCTCATCGATGGCGCATTCTATATTCTTTTCTTCCATCGTGTCAATTGAAAGAGGAATCTTCAGGTCCCTGAGGGCCGGCACAACCTCTTTTATTTTTTCAGGGTTTTCCTCGTTGAAGCCCAGGTCAATGACATCCGTGCCGCTCTCGACGTAATATTTCGCAATGCGTCTTACCAAATCCAGCGGCTTGCCGCCAACATCAACTATCTCAGAAACCACCCGTATTGGAAAATCATGCCCCACTGCCAGGCCTCCAATGGAAATATTTCCAGGTTTGCCCTTCATCTTTTTCGCATAACCGGCAGAGTTCACCCTCTCTATCTCATCTCGGGCCATTTCTCTTTTAAACTGCGCAAGCTGCCCATCAGCAGGGACATCCTTTGACAGTTTTATCGAATCGATGTTTTCAAGCAAAAGCGCAAGGTCAGCGATGTCGCGGGGCCCTTTGAAAGCGGCAACTCCTGCTTCTTTTTCTATTCGCTTAAGGTCGACCTTCACAAGCCCCGGTACGATTATCATCTTGTGCCCCTCTTTTACACCGCGGGCAATCATGTCAGGAGTCAGAAGTGAGGCCACCTCAACCGGGGCCACGTGCACGTCGCAGGCAAAACGCTTTGCAATCTTCCTGACTTCTTTTTCTTTTGACCTGCCTGTAATCAACAGAATTTTCATTTTACGTGCCTCAAAGCTATACTTGGGCTTCGTGCTAATTAAAATTATTGAACATTTCAAATGTTTAAACCAATGTATATATACCAATTAGTCAAGTTTTGCATAGGTGATACTGTGGTGGCGAGGAATTTCATAAATGACGAACGGGGCCAGCTAGTCGGGACCCCTCTCAAACTCGTAATAGCGGTCGTAATAGGTGTGGCCGTACTGGGAATTTTGCTCCAGATGATGAATCTTGTGAGCGTGATGAATCCGCATTCGTTTAATGTTGAGATAGATGGAAACACTCTGGGAAATGATGGAGCTTTTGACATATCAACAACTAGTGTGGCTTTCCTAGTGAAAGACGCAAATGACGGACGCGAGGTGCAGGGCGCAATAGTCGAGATTAAAGGGGCAGGAGAAATGGATGCACAGGTTACAGGTACTACAGGAAAGGCCAGTTTTTCTGGTCTGGAATTTAAACTAGCTGGAGCCGATTATGCCACCATGACCGTAACTGCAACCAAAGAAGGCTATTCACGCTGGACTAACACATATCTCGTCAAGGATTAAACAACAACCTCCCTCGCAATCCGCATCCTGTCGGAGCCGAGCATGCAGGGGGGCCGCGGCATTTTCACAAAGACCGGCGCATCGAATAGTTCGTGGTCGAGGAGCTTGTCATCTTTTTTGAATCTTCGCATTTTCTCTTTTAATTCCTTGGAAAATTTGTTGTAAAGCGGGTCCATGAGCTCGGCCTCCTTTGTCTTGCCGTAGATGTCAGTCGAGATATTGCCGAGGATGTTCGCGTCCACCTTGCTCTTGAACTGCTCTGCCCCGAAAAGCGAGAGGCCCACGCTCCGGCCCCTTGCGCTTATGTCGATGAGCCTTGACTTGAGGGACGCGATATCAGTGGAGTGCGATGGCGGGGCGTACTTGTTTAGTTCGTCCATGAAGATTATCAATTTGTCAACGCCAAGCGTCTTTGCCTCAAGACGGGAAACAAGCTCTGAAATCACCTTCTCAAAGACAAGTTTCCGGGGGTAAAAGCCAAGCTTCTGGATGTCAACGACCCACACCGAGCGGTCCTCTAATTCGTCGTATGGCAGCTCCACCACCTCGTCGTCGTATTTCGTGAGCAAGCCAAAGTACTTTGAGTCAAAGCCCTTCATCTGGTTGTAGAGCTTGCCCCAGGTCGCTTTGTAAGTGCCGTGAATGAGGTCGGTCCAGCCCCTCCCGTCAAGCAGTAGCTCGTCGCGCATGAACTCGAGGATGTTGAAAAAGGAGGTTAGACCTTTCTCAGATGACATCCGGGCGAGGTCGTAATAGGCGGTGTCGAGCTTTTCTTTCTGGTCTGGGTCGCCAGCCTTAAGAATCGAGGGGATGTACCTTGCAATCTCTGCGTATCCCCAGCGGAATACCTCTATATCCTCACGAAGCGAATTTCCCCGCTCGAGGATGTCTGTCGGCGCAAAGATGCGGGCCTTGAAGCCAGCTGGTCGTATTTTGCATATTTTGTAAATATCCCTGTCAACAGCGTCCATGCCTGGGTTTGTTTCATCAAGGTAGAGGAGGTCATCGCTTTTTATGTTGAAGAGCACGCACGCGACGGAGCCTCGCGAGTGCGCGAATATGGAGCTCAGGAGGAAAAGAAACGCCGATGTCTTGGTCCCAAGCCCCGACATGCCTGAAATGTTCACATGCGCGCCCTCAAAGCCTGTGATGTAGCTCTCGTTTACCATCACCGGCACGCTCAAACCGTCAGTGTTCTCAAACACCCCAAACGGAATCCTGCAGCCCTCGAGGTTAAAAAGCCCGTTCAGCTCTCCAAGTGTAGGGTAATAGACGAGACCTTCGCGAAAGGGCCGGTCCATGTCCTGTTTTAGTGTACGGGCGCGGCAGACGATTGTGGTCTGCTCCTTGTTTGGCGACGTTGTCTCTGGGTCGCCGCCACGCGAGAGCTGGTGCATGAGCGCATCGTCGATTTCTGTGTAGCTTGCCATATCCTCCACGATGCCGTATGCCTCGCTCATGCCATCATTTACCTTTACTATCGTTCCGATGGCAACACTCCGCTCGCTCTGTGGAATCCAGAAGTTGAATTCACTTGGCGTGTTTGGTCTTCCTTTTGTGCCTATGATTGTACCTACTGGCTTTGTGTCCATCACATCGACCTCTGCACCATCGCTATGTGGCGCGAGCATGGGATTTGCGTTCTAAGGTAGTTCTCGCAAACTTGAATCGGGTATATCTGGCGGTCCCACCGGTCGCATTTTGCCCTGACTCTTGCCTCTGCAAGAAGCCAGGACGAAAACTCTTCTATGGGGGCGGGAAGTTTGTTGTATTCTACACGCAAAAGCCCCATTTCAGGGTGGGCGGGTTCGTTCATCCGCAGATAGAAAGAATTGACCTTGTGGCTGAGAGTGCATGCATTTTCAAGCATTTGTATGGAGAACATCATGCTCCTGTGATACTGTGGCATGTTCCATACCATCTGCTGGACATCAGGGTAGAGGCTCTGGAGGTACAGTGTCTGGTGGGTCTTGATGAGGCCCACGACTCCCTCCCTTTTCATGCTTCCGAAGATGTTGCCGTCTTTAATTAGAACCGAATCGTCCGAGGCGTCCGATTCAATAAACCTGTGCATAATCTCCTGCTCGATTTCCTGGCGAAGCGCACGTGATTTCACCTTGGCCTTGTTTCTTATCTCGTTCAGGTCATAGTAGTTTTTCGCACCGGTGTCAACAATGCCCGGGCAATCGAGTTCATCAAAGACAAAGGTGGGGACAAGTATCGCGTTTTTGTATATTGTGTCGAAGGGCACGAAGGAGTCGGGGCCTCTTCTTTTTATTATCACAGCGCCACAAAATTGCAGGAATATGGGGATTCTCGCGCCGTTGTAGTCGTAGTGCTTCCACAAGACAGTCCTTTGCACCCCGTCCATGAAATACACAAGGGAGCTTTCAGTTGGGTAATCGCTTATTACCCTGTATGTGCCGGGGATTTCAAGGGCATGGATTTTCAGGTTTTCCCCTAGGAGCGAATTTGGCCTCGTATCAACTGCCTCAAGCTCCTGGTAATCTGCACCAGAGAGCCTACCATGCGACTCGTTTTTGAACGCCTTTGCAAATTCAAACCATTCCATCAGCAAAAATAGGTTGTTTATTGGTCTCATTACCCTTGGCCGAGCATGGGAAAAGTATTCGAAAGGTTTTTTTATTCGCCCGGAGAACATTTCAGTATGTACCGCGAAAGCGAGCTCATGGGAAAGGAGGTAATCTCCTGCGACGGCGAGATTGTAGGGCGCGTAATCGAATTCACAGTCATTGACGATGTGCCGTGCATGGTAGTCGGGGATAAAAAGCCACTTGTTACCCTGGATAGGGTCAAATCAAGCGACAGCACGGTCGCGATACCGTACTTCGAAATCGAGGCCGTCCATGACAAAATTATTCTTTCAAAGACCATTGGTGATATAGTGAAGGGGAATTAAAGATGAAGAAGTGGGCCCTGTTCTTTTATGCCTCGCTTTTCTTTTCTCTAATATGCATCCAGGGCGCTTATGCCATCGACGAAATCATCTCATACGAACACATTGGAGGCAAGACAGAATTCCTCTTCTACCAGCATGACGGCACATCCTTCACTCGTGAAGCTGATGCTTCTCACTTCGACATAACAACCGGCTGGCTCACAGGCGACACTGACGGAGATGGTGTAGACGAGCTAATCTCATACGAACATGTTGGAAGCAAGACAGAATTCTTATTCTACCAGCAGGAAGGCACATCACTAACGAGGGAGGCCGCCATCTCACACTTCGACATAACAACCGGCTGGCTCACAGGCGACACTGACGGAGATGGTGTAGACGAGCTAATCTCATACGAACACATTGGAGGCAAGACAGA
>JAHJSX010000107.1 GCA_018830205.1 archaeon
AAATTCAAATCTCAATTTTTGCAATTTCTATTATGTAAAGTGCAGCCATGCCCGCGATAAACGCAATACCCATGTTCGTAGTCGCAAGCGCAATGCCTGCAATCAAGAATGCTACGAAAAGGTCCTTTTTTTCTGTTACGTCATTTATGAGCATTGCAAGTTCAATCCCTGCAAAAAGAAGCAGGACACCCAGTATTGAATTCGGGATAAGGCCAAAAAGTGAGATGGCAATCTTTCCAAACACTACTGCCACCATAACAAATACAGCACCTATCATCAAATTAGAACCACCCGTCCTTGCACCGAACCGGTAGTGAGCTGCAAGCCCTCCTGCGCCGTGGCACATAGGCATTGCCATCAATGCGCCTGAAGCGATGTTTGCAAGCCCCATGCTTGTTGAAAGAGATTTAAACGTTGTCCTTTTCGTTTTTTCTTCTCCAAAAAGAGACCTGGCTGTATCTGCGGTACCAATAATAGCATTCCCTATTGTGAGAGGGATTTGTGGGATTACAAGCAGGATAAATGCATTTAATAGCATAACCTGGTCAGGTATAAACAGAACAACCGGCTCAAAACCAATGCTTGGGACTATTGCACCAAAAGCTCCTGAGGCGGCACTTACGCCGAGGCCAAATAATATAACTGCGATGGCGGCCGGCAGCCGCTTGTTTGTAAGGAGCAGGATTACGAGCAGAACCCCAAGCATGCCGACAATTGTATTAAGGCTCAAATTCCAGACCAAATTGCTGCTTTTTGTACCATTTATCAAAAGTTCTTTTTTCCCTATAAACTCAATGCCCTTGCTAATAAGGATAAGGCCCAGGCCCAGCTGGATTCCCCTTACAATAGGTTTTGTAAAAAACTTTGCAAGGGCGTCAATAATCCCTGTTGCAGCGATAAAGAGCAGTATAATCCCCATGAGATATCCGGAGGCGGCAATCGTACCGGCATCCATCCCGGATGCAATAGCAATCGCTGCCACGGCCTTGAGCGGCTGCACGGGAATCGGGAGCTTGTAGTAAAGCCCTGCCCCGATGTAAAAGAGACCAATAAGCAAAAAAACAGCAGTGGCATTAATCCCATTTATTACAATCATGGCAACCGATAGGGGTATTAGAGTCCCGAGGTCGCCAAGTGAGCCTGCGAATTCGACCCTGCAAAATTCGTATTCACCTTTTTTCATATCATGCTCCTTTTATTGGGGGCCAAGTATGCAATACTTTCCCACCTCACCTTTTTTCTCCCCGCACTTGTAGCGGGTCATGCCGTCGCAATAACTGACAGGCATGCTGCACTGCGCGCATTTTTCATAGTCCATAATTACGCATGCTCCTCTACCCAGATTTCGCCATCTGCTGTAATCTCCTTTTTCCAGATGGGCACTACCTTTTTTAACTCATCGATGAGCCATGTGCACGCCGAAAAGGCGTCCTTCCTGTGCTTGGCCCCGACAACGATTAACACGATATTCTCGCCAATTCCTATCTCTCCCGTGCGGTGGATTATTAATACCTCGATTATGTCAAACCTTTCAAGCGCCTTCTCCCTAATTTCCTTTAGCTTTTCGATGGCCATATCCTCATAGTGCTCAAAAACAAGCTTTTTTATCTCTTTTCCCTTTGAGAAATCTCGGGCGGTTCCAAGAAAGGTGACAATCCCTCCAATCCTTTTGGACGTTGATTTGATTTTCTCTATCTCTTTTTCCAAAGAGAAATCCTCTTTCTGAATCTTAACAGCTTCCACGTTGAATCACTCTCTTAGACATTGATTGCCTGTGCAGATATACATATTTTTTGACATCGAGCGTATTTTTTAGGATTTCCATGCGCTACATTCGCAGGAAAGGTAGCAAAATAGAAACTTATAAGTCTATATGTACCATGTTAACTATGGGGAAACAGTCGGGATTTGTAAGGGCACTCTTCCACCTCCAACCTCCACTGTTTATTTTGCTACCTTACAATCCCCTTCTCCACTAACCGCCAGAAACCGGGGGAAATATTGCTACAACGTCTTTGTCCTTAACTACATCAGTTAGTTTTGCTACGCTTCGATTTAGGGCAATCGTTGCGCCGCTTTCTATTAGTTCTTTAATCCCTGGGGTTTTCTCATCCAGGATCCCGATTAGCTCTTCGAGGGTGACATCACTGATATCGAGTTTTATCTCGGATGTTCCAACCCTCTCCCGCAGTCCGGCGAAGAATTTCACGCTTACCATTTTACTCTATTGTGGCGTGCCTGACCCTCATGTCATCTTCAGTGATTTTTAATTTGTCCATGAGCTCTACTATCAAGCTGTCCAAAAACACAAGAACAGAAATCTCAAAAAGCGTGCCAAGCGGTGCGAGGGTGTAATGCTCCCCTTTCATCTGCCTGAGCAGGAAGTCCTTCTCGCCTTTGAGTTTTGTCCTCCCCTTGACATTTACAGTGTAGTCTGCCATTTTCCCTGCTGTTGAATTCGGATAAGATGTAATAAGACAGATTTTTGCCCCTACATTTCTTGCTATCTTTGCTGAATTGACGACCGAGGTGGATTCACCCGAGCCAGATATAAGCAATACCAGGTCCCCCTTTTCAGTCGAAGGCGTCACAATGCCGCCGATTACATGCACGGTTATTCCAAGATGCATAAGCCGCATTGCAAATGCCCTAGCAACAAGGCCGGACCTGCCGGCACCGTAAACAAAAACATTATTCGCTTTCAAAATGCAATTAACCAGTGTATTAACTTCTTTCTTGCTTAGAGTATTTGCAACATCTCCTACGTGCTCTGTGATTGTGAGCATTGCATCTTTCAGGAGTTCCATAGACCAAAAGTTAAGAGTACATCTATTTAGATTTTTCTAAAATCATGACAGTGTTTGAAAGTGCAGGTTTTGCAGCTGCCTCGAAGCGCCTCAACCCTTTTCTCGCCTTTTATTTTCTTGACGGCGTTCATCACCTGCTTTACGCTTTTTGCATCCCCCTCAATCTGGAATGCTTTAGACCCTTCTCCTGCTCCAAGCCCTCCTGAGCCGATGGCGATTGCGCTTACCCCCAGACTCTCAAGTGCTTCGATTTCAGTCACGACCTCGCCAGCGACAGGCATGATGCCCACAGGTATACCAATTGCATCATCAACTTCAAATATCCCCGTGACATTTGATATGTCGTTTATTGAGTATGGTATCAATTTTTCAAGTCCAATGGGTATGATGAGGTTTACCCCGCGGGCCTTGATTATGCCCAAAACATCAGCGATAGTCCCGCCCAATTCACTTGCCATCATGACTCCGGCAATGCCTTCAGGGTCAAGGGCATTTGCTCCTTTTATGAAAACGTCTGTCGCTTTCATCTTTTTCACGATTTCAGCGGGACGCTCCTTTACTATCCTTCCATTTTTTAGCACAACTTCGGGCAGCCTCTCTTTTGCGGGCACTACACAGGGCCCTCTTTCATCTGTATATCCTGCAACGTATCTTTCTTTTTCAATTTTCTTTTTCAGGATTTCCTCGACAACAAAGGCGTTGGTAGAGCCAAGGCCAATCGCCACGATGCCGCTTTTGAGCGCCCTCTTTACCAGGGGATGCTGGCTTACCGACTTTCCAATAAGCCTTTTTGACTCTGAAGTTGTTAAGCTGAACTGGGCCTTCATACTCCTCACACTATCTCTTTTTTATGCTCAATGCGGCAGTCAAGCTCACTCGCAAGCGCCTTAATCTTCTCTACCGCCTTGTCCCTGTCTTTTTTCTCCCCGACCAGATAAAATCGCATAATCGAGGGCATCTTCTCTTCAATGCCGGCCTTAAGTGCTGCGAATGATACCTCGCAGTGCATTACCTCAACGTTAATGTCCTTTAGGGCCTCTGAGAGTTTGAATATGCATTCTCTTTCAAGTATATGTCCTACCATCCGGATTTCTGTTTTTGCTTCAAGCAAAATACATCACCTCGCAAGTTTTTAGGAGACTCCCGATTATAAATAATATTCGAAAGTTATTTATCTCTCGAAAAAAGATTGATACACATGTTCGGCGAGGCGGAGTTCAAAGAGGCTTTGAAGGCCTACAAGCAGGAAACATCTTCAAGGGGCGGCGGCGATGCCTTCACCACGCTTCGCAGGAAGCAGGTCTTCTTTTCAGATATAACAAACAAGGAGGGCATAGACGAGCAGGTAAGACTTTTCATAACCCTGATTTCGACCATGGACCATGACAATTATGCAAACAGGTACGTGCTCCAGACATTCGTCCTTGATTTTTGCAGGTACCTCGACAAGGACTTCCTGTTCAAGATAACAGATGGAAAGACGTTTTTCAGCATAAAGGACGACCTGAAGGAGTTTACAGGCGAGATTTACGAGGCCAACAAGAAGTTCACCCAGAGCGTCGGCCTTTACAGCTTCGAGCACCTGCTCCAGGATTACGGGGCCCTTCTCAAATACGTCGACAAAGAGGAGATAAAAAAGGTAGAAGAAATACGGCCGCCGCCACCAGAATCACAGGAGGGCTTTGGCAGCTTTTTCGAGGGCGGGAAGCTCTGGTAGTCACCTGAGATTATATACGAATACCCACACCACAAGCCACATTGTGAAAAAGTAAATAAGTCCCTTGCCAAGCCATGATTTAAAATTGTAGTCTTCAGCAGTCAGCTTGAACACGTTCTTCGTGATTAGCATAGCGGGATATGAAATCATAATGCCCCACATCAAAACGCCCACGAATGGTATTTCGTCTCCGCTATAGTAAATTCCAAACAACACGCCTGCAACAAGTCCATATGCGGCATGTATGTACGCAATCCTCCTCTCAAGTCCTTTTTCAATCATGTTTCACCTTTATTAATCACGTGTTCGCTATTATATAATCATGAAGACATCCATGTCAAGCTTTGATGTCCTTGCAATAGCGCAGGAATTACAGTTTCTAAAGGACGCCCGCATTAATAAAGTTTTTCAAGTGACTCGGGACGAGTTGAAAATCATTCTAACGCCTATTGGGCATGAGAAAGTGGTGCTCACAGTTGAAGCAGGAAGACGGGCACACCTTACAAAATATCCAAAGCCGAGCCCGAAGCACGCATCCACGTTTGCGATGACACTGCGCAAGCACATCGAAAACGGCCACGTAAGTGGTGTGCGCCAGATTGCATTTGACAGGATACTTGAGTTTGAGATAGAAAAAGAGGGCATATTTTACCTAATCTGCGAGCTTTTCGGCAAGGGAAATGTTGTGCTCTCAGACGCCGAGCACAAAATCCTTGCAGTAATGCATGTGCAGAGGTACACGGAGAGGACCCTCAAAATAAAATCAGAGTATACACTACCTCCCCAGAGGACAAACCCTCTTGATATTTCACAAGAGGAGCTTGCAGGCGTAATCAAGGATTCAGATGCAGACATCGTAAGGACGCTTGCAACACGCCTTGGTTTTGGGGGGCTTTATGCGGAAGAGGTCTGTCAGAGGGCCGGGGTGCCAAAGGAGAAACTTGATGCCACCCCAAAGGACATCAAAGCACTCCACACCACAATAAATGAACTCAAAACCACAGGCGGAAAAAGTGTTGTCGTATTTGACGGCGAGGAAGCGATAGACGTCCTGCCAGAAAAACTCAAGATGTACGCCGACAAAAAACAAAAAGAATTCGAAACCTTCAGCATTGCAGCCGACGAATATTTCACAAAACATGAAATAGAAAGAATCGAGGGCATAAGGGATGATAAATTTGAAGGGGAGATGGGGAACCTTGAGAATCGATTGAAGCGCCAGGAGGAAACCCTCGAGAAATATGAGAAAGAGCATACCACGTCCAGGGCCGTAGGAGACCTCATATACATGCATTTCAAAGTTGTCGAGGACATTCTCAAAACACTCCAGGACGCAAAACGCACCCGCTCATGGACGGAAATCAAAGAGACGATTGAACAAGGCAAGGGTACTGTCAAAGAGG
>JAHJSX010000108.1 GCA_018830205.1 archaeon
GCCTGATTAATTTTCTTGGCCTTCGGCTTTGTACAAGAGCCGCGCCAGAAATTAAAGAGCTTGCAAAAAGACTGCACGCGCTTGCGTTGGAAGTTTATCCTGAAATCTTCAAAAATATCGAATGCAGGGGGCGAAACCTGGCAGTATGTCCAGAAAACGAAGTTAGAGACAGCCCCCAGGGGAAAGGCTGCCCTCACAAGGGAAAAGGTACCAAGACGTACATTCCAACAAAGGCGGACGTTCGAAGAGGGAAATTATAATATAGATACTTCCCCACCCGGCTCTATTTTTGGCAAAACAGCATAAGTTGTTTTCTCATCTTCCCACGCATACACGGCCCCTTCCACTACTCCTCGCTTTGGTGATATCTTGACAGTGACTCCCTCGATGGGTTCGTCCCCATTGTTTTTGACGGTTATCAAATCTCCCTCAACCTTTAGTTCAAGTTTGCCTCTTTTTATCCACCAGTCCGCAACCTCGCCAGCAGAACCAAACCATATCTGCTTTGCTTCTGCGAAGTCAAGAAAATCTATGAAATCGTCAATGTTTTCACTTGTCGTATCTACATGCGAATAGAATGTAAAAAGGCCGTCTTTTTCGTATGTTTCCTCAAATGTCATATAGAAAGGAATTTTTGTAAGTTCCCTTGATTTCTCGTTCCAGTAAGTATCGAAATTCAGCGCAAGGGGTATCTCAACGACCCCTTCTGTAATGTAGGGCATGGTACCCGGATACTTTGATGAGTCGTAAACATAACCCATCTCACCTGCGGCCTTTATTGTATCCTCATTGCTCAAAAGAAAGGGAGCCCTGAATCCAATTGGATGAAAATCCCTGTTTTTAAGCCATGCATCAGCAATTTGCATCTCTTCCAGCTGAAATTCCAGGCTTTTGTCAGAATACTCCCATTTCCCCTGCTTCCATGCCATGCTTGCGACTTCAAAATCCCTCAGGGGCAGAAGGTCGTCCTTGCGTTCATTAAAGTATGCCGTAACCACAAAAAAGGTCGCATTTGTCCCTCCCAGGGCATTGGCAACTTTTCCTATCTGGTCGCCGGTTGCAAGTTCTGTATCGAAGGTGATGCATACTGCTGATTTTTGTCCATGCGGCCAGTTCGCTAAATCTACCTCAGGCGGGCCTGTCAAACACCCGCAAGCGAGCAACAAAACTATTATTATCCTCCTCATTTTCACGTCCTTAGTGAAACTTTTATGAGATTAAGAGTAGGGAGAGTAGGGGGGTGTATAAGGCCTATCATTGGAGGTGGGGTAGGCAGGAAAAAACAGCCCCCGCTCTACTCTCCCTTTCCTGAATGAATTCAGGAGCTTCATACGGCTTGAAAATTTTAGCCATGCCAAAATTTCCAACCGTCTATGTCCGGCAGTTTTTGCATTTGATGCCATTTTCACAGAATATGCTTGCTGTTTTGAGCAAGCCCTTGTTTTTCTCCAAGCATGTTGCTATTTCATCGGCAGGCAGATTCTCCTTTATGAAGAGTGCCTTGTATTTCTTCGATACCCTTTGTGCAAGGGCTCTGTCATGGGTGACAAACAGACAGCCAAGGCTGTTTATGATGCGAATAACCTCTTCGTCGTTCATCTCTGTGTCAATATCACCTACGTGCAGGGTCCTTGTACCCTCATTTAGTCTTTTTACCTTTTTTGGTATGTTTGCGTCCAGTATCATATCTATAGTCAATATTACACCTTCTCTTCTCCGCTTTCTTTTGTTCTAATCAATATCTCGGGGAGAATTTTTTTGGCCTCTCGTGCCAAGTCCATTATGTAATCCCTTGGAAGTGATGCATAATTTTCGTATTCGGCCTCAAGACAGCCGCCCTCTGGACGGAACTGCTGCAGGACATATCGGTTTATGCCATAGCTTTTCAAGGAATCTGCAATTTTGAGGATGTCTTCTTTTGAATCTATAAGGGTTGGTACAAGTGTTGTCCTCGGCTCAAATTCCACGTCACTTTTGGTAATAATCTCGAGGGTTTGCTTTAACTTTTCTACCTGCTCCTTTCCATCCTTCCTTCCAGTCGCCTTTGCATATTTTTCTCCCTCAAGTGGGGCCTTTATGTCCATGGCAATGAAATCAACAAATTCCAGAATGCGCTTGACATGCTCGGGATAAAAGCCGTTGGTATCGAGCTTTACGTCCATGTCTGCATCTTTTAGTGCCCGGCAAATTTCGATCGTTCCCTCTAACTGCTGCAGCGGTTCCCCGCCTGTTATGCATACTCCATTTACTAGGGGCTGGTTCTCCAATATTTTTTCCACGATTTTATCACTTTCTACTTCTTGACAGTTTTTCTTGTCCAATATTGTAAAGTTCTGACACCAGGGACATCGGAAGGGGCACCCGCAAAGGTACAACACCGACGCTACATGTCCAGGGTAGTCCACTGTTGATAGCTCGGTAATACCTCCTGTTTGGACCTTCATCCGATGGCCCTCTTAATCTGGGCAATCAACTCTTCTCTATCTGGAACCTCACCTCTTGAAATTAATTTTTCGTTTACGGCCACGGAGGGGGTGGATGCCACCCCGAACTGGAGGCCCTTCACCATGTCCTCTTTTATGTCGACCTCTTCAATGTCTATGTCAAGGCTCTCTCCTACTTGCTTTACCAGCTCCTTTGCTGCCGGACATTTGGGACATTGCGGCATTGTAAATACCGTTACTTTTGGTTTTGTCACTTCTTTTCCTCCTCAATTTTGTTCAGCAGCTCTACAAGCTGCACTATCTCTTCTACCTTTTTCTGTTTATATTCCAGGAAGTCTTCGTCGTTCATTCCCAGCACCTAAATGGACAGTTTGTACCTGTCCCGAAGCTCCTGCTTCTTGCCCTCGTTCCATCCTGAAACCTTCTGGTAATAGCCTGTTATTCTTGAGTACTGCTCAACCTTTGAAGAACTGCAGCTTGGGCAGTTGTCATGAAGGCCTCCCACGACCTTTCCGCAATTGTTGCAGTGGGTCATGTCCTTTGTGTAGGCCCAGTATCCAACGAGCGTGTTCTTCGCAATCTTCTTGGTTAAATCCCACATGGCTTCTGGGTCTGGGTGGCTCTCACCCATCCAGACATGTGCCATCATGCCGCCGCTATTAAGCGGGTGGAAAGCGCCCTCTCTTTGCAGCCTCTTCATAAGGCCAACCTTTGCATCCACCCTCACGTGAGACGAGTTCGTATAGTAAATGCTGCCGGATTCCTTGTCACCTTGAACGACTGCCTTGTCTGCAAACTGGCCGTAGTCAAGTTTTGCCATCCGGTAGGCTGTGGATTCTGCAGGTGTTTGTGTGAGCACCCAGCGAAGGCCTGTTTCCTCGCTCCAGCGCGTGCATGTATCAGAGATGTATTTTATGACCTCAAGACCAAATTTCCATGCATCGTCATCCTCGTGCAGCTCGCTTCCAGTAAACGCCTTCACCATCTCGTTGACGCCTACGTATCCAAGGGAATGCACGACCCTGTTAATTCTGTAGTATGGCTCCCCGTTTACGTCTTGAGACAAAAACGGTAAAAGGCCCTCTTCAAGCCTGCGGGTGATTACGTCTCTTTTTATCATTATCGCTTCTTTTGCAAGCCGGAGGCGCTCGTCAAGTATCTCATAGAATTTTACCTCGTCTCTGTTTGACTCGTATGCGATCCTTGGCAGGTTCAATGTTACAACCTGCAGGCTTCCTGTCCTCATTGTGCCATTCATGAGGTCCTCGAAGTCGTCATGGTCTGGCTGCAAAACTAGCCTGCAGCACTGCGCGAAGACGTTGTCAGGCAGATAATCCGCATGGAGGTTCAGGAAGTATGGTGTTCCGTATTTTGCGACGGTCTTGTGCACCAGAATCATGAAATCGTCGTAACCGTCCTTTTTCATATCCTCTTTTCTTAGTTTGTAGTTTGGTTTCGGGAAAAAGAAAGGTTTGCCGGTGTAGTCGCCTTCGAGGTAAACCTCTGTAAGCGCCCTTCCAAACTGTCTTGCCTCTTCGTCGAAGTCACCGTATGTCGTCCTCTCGCTAATCTTGCCTCCTGGAAGTACTGCAGGAACGTCCGCAACGATTGAAGGTACACCATATTCTATATCTATATCAGAAAAGACGGTCTGGCCGCCTCTTGCCACGTACATCTGCGACATCTCGTAGATGTACATCTGGGCCATTTGTTTTATCCGCTGGTAGTCAAGACCCTGCATGTATGGCGCAAGCCAGACGTTGAAGAAGTCAAGACCCTGTCCGCCACCGAAGTTGGTCTGGGCTGCGGCCATTGCCTTTGCTGCATGAAGTATTGCGACCTCTGCGTTCTTTGCCGGTCCTGCAACGCTTGTGTTGTCGCCTGTCCCGTCGACCTTCAAGCCATTCTTGAAGAACCACCGAAGGTCATGCTGGAAGCAGTACGGCCTGGTAGCGAAATAATCAAGATCGTGAATGTGGATTTCGCCCATCATGTGCGAGTCTGCAAGGTGTATCGGAAGCACCTTCAAAAGCGCGTATTCCTTGAATATCGAGTCAGCCATGAGCTTGTGGATTGTCTCGGGGTTGTGCTGGAGGTTTGCATTTTCCCTTGAGCCGCACTCGACAAGCTGCGTTGCATCGTAGAC